>NZ_JBHYGR010000031.1:0-80616 GCF_042738155.1 Kitasatospora sp. NPDC059088
GCGGGCGCGGGCTGGGGCCGCGGCCCCGCCCCCCCCCCCCCGCGCCCGCGCGCGCCCCCCCCCCCCGCGCGCCCCCCCCCCCCCCCCCCCACCGCTGCATCCGGGACCGGCCGCGAGCCGGCTCGTTCCCAGGAAGGAAGAGGAGAGCCATGTCCGTCCGCCGTACCGGTTGCGGCGCCGCCGACCGGCGCCGCACTTCGCGAGGCAAGGCCTGTGGGAGCAAGCGCCGCTACCCGTGCCGTGATGAGGCGGCCCGCGCCGCCGACTCGCTCAACGCCCGCGAGCCGTGGGCGCACCCGCGCGCACCGTACCGCTGCCCCTTCTGCGCCGGGCACCACATCGGCCGCCCGCGGCCGGCCACCGCCCGCGCCGCCAAGCCGCGACGCCGCTAGGCCCGACACCACCCCTACCCCAGGAGTCACCAGCATGTCCCAACGCCCCCGGTACGCGACCGGGCTCGACGACCTGTCCGCCCCGCCCGACGGCGACCGGCAAGTCGTGGCCGCCTTCCAGAGCCTTCTGCAGCGGCGCCGAGCCCGCGCTCCGCACGCCCACCTGGCCTTGACCACGACGGCCGAGGTGATCGCGGCCGGCCCCGGACGGGCAACCGCTCACCTGCTGCTGCCGGCCTGGAGCAGCACCCGCAGCGTTCCCGTGCCCTACGACGAGCTTCTGCTCGAACTCGGCACCCGGGAACTGGAGCCCGGCACGGTGCTGCTCTGCCGGGCCTTCCTCGACGCGGCCGCCGCCCCGGCCGTGGATCCACACGGCTGGCGCTCGTGCCCCGAGCCGCCCGCTGCCTGGACCCGCGCGGGCGTTCGGGCTCCGACCAGCGCGCTGGTCATCGCCCGCACCGCAGCGACCGCCCACGTCGCCCTGGACGCCTGGTGCCCGGAAACTCGGACCGTCCCTGTCGACGCCGCCCTGATCCTGGCCGCGTCGGGCGCCGACCCCCAGCCCGGCGCCTGGTACACCGCCCAGGCCTCCTGCCACGCCGGCACCGCCCTGGGCACGGCGCCCGCCGGCTGGCGGCACGCCCCCGAACTCAAGCACCTCACCCCGGGTCCTGGCGCCCCGGCAAGCCGTAGGCCGGACGACCGGACCACCCACCACCTCACTTCGGAGGCACGATGACTACGCCCGCCCAGCCGCACGGCTTCCTCGACCCGCGGTCCGCCAGCTGGTTCTACAGCGACACGGAGTTCCTGCCCAGCGACCCCACCACCCGCGGGCTGGCCGCGATCGCGCTGGTCGACCGCGCCGGCCACCAGTACTACGCCGTGAACGCCGACCTTGACACCGCCGCGGTTTTCGGCGACGAGCGCAACGCCTTCTTCCGCGACCACGTCTGGCCGCTGCTCCCGCTGGCCGACGACGGGCGCACCCTCGACCTCACCCACCCCGACGTACAGTCGCCGGACCGGATCCGTGCCGACATTGCAGCGTTCATCGCCGACGTCGCCGAGCGCGGACGGCCGCGCCTGGCCGCCTGGAAGGGTTCCCAGGACATCGGGCGGATCCACCAGCTGTGGGGCAACGACTGGGACGCCTTCCCGTTCGGCCTCCCGGACACCTTCACGGACCTGGAGACGGAGACCCTCAAGGTCGGCCTTCGCGACCACCTGCCGGACCATCCTGGCCGCCTGCACCACGCTCTCGATGACGCTCTGTGGGACATGGCCGTCCACGACATGCTCGCCGCCGTCAACGAGCCGATCACACCGCTGTGGGACCGGCCCGTCAGCGACGTCGACCTCCACAACGACCTCGCCCGGCTGCTCCAGGAGCTCACGCAGCTCAGCACCGCGACCGCCGCCGGGCACATCCGGACCGGCGTGCCGGCCTCCACGACGGCCCGCCTTCGTGCTCTTGCCGACGAGGTCCACGGCCTGGCCGTCCGACTCGGCGGCACCCTGCCGGTGCCCTACCTGCACCGCACCGAGCGCGCCGACCTGCCGCACGACCCCTACATGGAACTCGTCGACAGCGCGCTCACCAACGTCGGCCTGCGACCCGCTCGCTGGTGGAGCCGGCCCTCCGGAGCCCGGCTCGACGGCGGCTTCTGGCTCGACACCGCGCACCTCGCCGGCTGGCCCGGCCAGGTCCGCCTGTACTGGAACCAGGACAGCGGCTGGACCATCACCTACGGCACCGGCCTGCGCACCACCGAGCCGCTCGGCGTCCACACCTACGCGGCACCCCGGCACGTCGCCGCGGCCACCCGAGCCCTGCTCGACCGCCAGCCGCCGCCGACCGGAGCCGAGCACTGGCCCCTCGCCGCCGCGATCGCCGCCGCCGTCGGGGCGTGCCAGAAGACCTGACCCACGCACTGCGTCGGCTACCGGGCGCGGACCGGTAGCCGACGCAGCCAGCTGCCGGCACCCGCTCCCGGTGTCGCCGGACAAACTGAGCACCAGGTCATTCCAGCCGCCCCAACGACGCATGGTCGCCCGCGGATCGTCACGTGACCCACCGTGCGGCACCGGCCATTCCGGTCAATGCTTCCCCCGACAACCTGGGTCAGCACGGCGCATAGGCTGGAGCGCCTCTGCCCGGTCTCTACGACAGGACAATGACGTGACCTCAGACAACACGCGATTCCACGAGATCATCCAGACCGAGGGCCGACTGGACAGGGACCGGAGGCTGATCCTGTTCCTCCGGGAGCGGATCGCGGAGAGCGCCGACACTGCAACAGAACGGGAGCGCGCGCTGCTGGCCGCCGTGGGGCGCATCCTCGCTCACTTCGCCGACGGCTTCGAGGCCGCCGCCCTACGCGACTCGGCCAACGGAGTGTTCGGCCACTACGAGGCGCTGGGTTGGAGCCTGCGCTGCACGGCCTTTGCCGCGTTCTCCGAACACCCGGGTTTCAGCCCGGACTGGCGACCGTAGCCGTCCCGAGCCGCGCATTGACCTCCTGCAGCCGGGCCACGCCGATTCTGCGCCGCGCAGCACCGAGTGCCGCGCCAGCGGATGGCATGCCGTGACGGTTTCTGCGGCGCGGTTCGGCGGGAAGGTGATCCACTACAGCGTCCAGCGCCCATTGTCATGCCGCCCCGCACACGACCCCTGCGACTTGCTGGAGGGGACCGATGAGACGCTCCAGCGCGAGGGCACTCGTCTGCGCGACGCCGCCGAGCGCGCCGAGACTCGGATCTCCCGGAGCTCCGCGAGATCTGGCCTCCCAGCGGCCTACCACCACTCGCCGTGCCGCCTGATCGAGGTCCCCCCGGCGAAGCGCTCACGCTGCGCTGTTGGCCCAGTATCTCCGTCGGCAGCACAGCCACATCACCCTCCCGAGCCGGTCCTGAGCGGCTCGGTGGACAAGACGCCTGGAACGAGCCGTTGGGCCCGCTGCCGTACTGCCCGTTCTGTGCGGCGTGCCCGTCCCAGCGCCACCTGGAGGTCGGGAGGGACGGGTGCCTCGGCGGTCCGCTCGGCTGCTGTCCGGCCGGGATGGCGGGCCGGACGCTCCCTTCGCGCCGGAGGAGGGGTGAGGTCGAGCCGGCGGCCCAGGCCGCCCTGCGGAGAAGTACGCACGGTTCGTCAAGGTACCCGGACCGAGGCCGCCTTGCGGTCGCCGACCGCCGGGCTGGCGAGCATCTCCCGCGTGTTTCCTCACCGGTCCTGGCCTCCGGTGTCAGTGGATGGGCCGTCGACGAATCGGCTCGCCCCTGTGCGGCCGGGCTGCGGAAATACGCTGATCGCCGTCGGCCTGCGGCGCTACCATGCCCCGAAAGGTCGGGCGAGGGCCGAGCAGCAGCCCTCGCCCGACCTCGGAACCCATCTGTGCAACGGCGGGCAAGATGCGGCGGAGTGACTGCTGCGGCGAGAGAAGACGGGCGATGGCCGACCTGAACAAGCACGCATTGCCGGTCTTCGATCCCGCCCTGCCGGCCGAGACCCGGAACGCGGTCGCCGAACTTGCCGCCCGGCACCCCGACCTGCTCGCACCCAACGGTAGCCTCATCGCCTCGTTCACCGGGGCCGGCCAGGTGATGAAGGCCTCCCTCAAGACCGCAGCCTGGGCGGCAGCCGGAGCCCTGACGGCCTTCCTTCTCGGGCGCTTCGGCACCCCGCCGACCGACATTCCCGGAGCGGATGCCCACCTCGAGAAGCTCCTCCGCGACGGGCTCGACTGGCTCCAGGTCATGGGGGAGACGGTGTCCGCCGGGGCAGTGGCCGTTACGGGCATGGCGGTCTTCGTCACCTGGACGGAGAACCGCTACCTCGACCAGGCGCTGGAAAAGGCCCGCGGGCACTACATCCACCCGTGCTGGCTCACCGACGACGCCGCCGGGCTGCTGGCCCGGGCGCAGCATGCGGCCGCAGCGATCCTCCAGTCCCGGCTGCACCGGGACGACCTCGGGGGCCTCGGCGCCGACAACGCCGTCCAGCTTCCGGAACGGCTGTGGACGATCGCGGACTCGCTGCACCGCTACAGCGAGGTAGCGGCGGCCAGTGAATCAGCTGTCGCGAAGAACTCGGCAATGGGCGACCTGCTGGCCGACGAGCGCGAGGTGCTCGACCGGGTCGTCAGCGGGATCGAGGCGCAGGTCGTCGCCCTGGAGGAGTACGCACGCCAGGCGCGGGAAGTTGACCGGATCGCCGCCGACCTGGCGGCGGCAGAACGGGTCGAGGCGCGCAGCGAGGCCGTTCGTGATCTGCTCGCACAAACGGCGGTACCGGCTGGCGTTGCCGAGATTGAGGTGCTGACCGCATCCGCCGCGATCGTGGCCGAGGCGTACGCGGAGGCTCTCGGCGCTGCGCGGGATGCCGCCGCCGTTGCCCTCCCTCCAGCGCCCCAGTCGTCGCCCAGCTGACCGCGGACCGAAGGTTCATAACCCCTTGCTCGGCTACAGCACCGTGGCCTTTCCAGCGGCAATCGCTTCGAGGCGTTGCTGGTAGAGCGAGCTAAGGAGCAGCAGCGCCGCGCTCGGCTCCGAGCCGAGGTCATCAGCCGTCATGGTGAACCAACTGGGGTTCTCGCTCGACCACTGCTTGAACTCCGCCTCTTGGAGGGTCTTCACGGCCGCGCCGAGTCCGGCCAGGTCGGGGTAGCGGAGCCAGAGTTCCCGGACCGGATCTTCGTGGCTGGCGCGTCCGTAGGCCAGGCAGTCGGCGGCCAGTGCCCGGTCCGACCAGGTGCGGTAGTCCCGGCTGGTCGGTGTCTCCGTCTCCGCAGCGCCCACGGCGGTGGAGAGGGTGCGGCGGGTCACCCCGGTGAGGTCCGCGGCGTCCTCCATGTCGATGTGCCAGTCGCCGCCCCTGCCACCCGTGCCGTCCTGGAGGGTTGCGAGTTCCGTGCGGTACTCGGCCAGGGTCTGTCCCATCTCCCGGATCGCGGCGCGTCGGATCACCTCGGCGGTGGCTGCCCGCGTGCCCGCGGCCTTCAGCCGGGCGCGGGCGTTGGCGTAGGCGTCGTGGCAACTGCGGAGCAGCTCCACCTCGGCCTCGAACTCCTGGTCCTCTTGGTGCCGCGTCATGTCTCTCCTCCGGCGGTGCTGGTGATGCTGTTGATGGCGGACCGCTCGTGTGCGGTCAGGGTGTAGGTGTTGATCGCGCGCAGGATCCCGGCCTGGTGATCGATCCACCACTCGGCCCGGGTCTCGCGCAGGGCGGCAGCGGACCACAGGAAGAGCGCCTGCGCCGCGGCGCAGGCGGGCAACCCGTTGTGGAGGCGCTCGGACATCGCGTCGAGAGCGCCGGCACGGATGGTCTCGGCCCAGGCGGTCTGCTTGGGCGTGCCGGTGAGCGGAGGCCAGCCCGCAGCGTGCGCCCTCGCGGTGGCTGCTTGGTTGGCGGCGTCGTACTGCGCCACGCGCTGCTGGCGGGCGCAGTACGGGCACACCTGCGTCGCCAGCCATGTGGCGCGATCCTCCCGGGTGGCGCCGGGGCCTGTGATGTTGGCCGTGGCGATGTGTCCGCAGCGGTGATGGATCCGCAACCTCATGGGAAGTAACTTCCCACAGATAGGCTGATCCGGGAAGTTGCTTCCCGCTCTATGGGGCAGGATGCCCCGAAGCCGCCCGGGGTTGGGGCTCGGTGTGGGCGCTGGCGATCCTGCTGTTGCGCCCCGAAGCTGCTCGGCGACCGCAGCGAGGAGCTGGTCACCCTCGCGCGGCGCCGGACCACGGACTACATCGCGCGAGTCACCGGCCGCAGGGCGCGGGACTTCGCGTACGCGGTGCAGACGGTGGAACTCGTCCTGGCGCAAGCCGCCGACTGGGATGAGTCCGAGGAGCCACCGGTGGAACGCCCGGAAGTGCCGACCCCGAAGCGGCGTGGGCGGACCGCCGAGCTGTACCAAGTGTTCGGACAGGAGCTCACCCTCGCGCGGCTCGCCCAAAACCCCGACTGCAAGGTCAGCTACAACACCCTGGTACGGCGAGTGAAGCAAGACGGGATGGATCCGGAGGAGGCCGCCACCACCCCCAGCCGAACACGATGACCCCTCCCGCCGAGACCGATAGGCCTACCCGGGGGCAGATCCCGGCACCCGCTCCGGCATGCCGACTCGGTCCTCCGGGACCGCTCAGCCTGGTCAGATAGTCTGACCCAGGCGCCCGCCGGACCCGAGACGCACAATCCGGGCAGCACCGGGGGGCGCTCCAAGACCTACGCCCGCCGCGACGCGAGAAGGGGCCGGCCGCGCTCGGGGGTTCACGGCCGCCCCAGAACAGCATGAGGCCGGATTCCGCAGCCCACACCCCCGGCTGCGGCACATGGCGCAGCATCGACGTGGGGCGCCCGCCCACGCGAACTCTGGCAACCGGTGAGCCGTTAGTTCGTCGCCGCCCGGACAAGTTCAGGGGCCGGCGGCCCAGCCGCCGACCCCGCCCGTGCCCCTGCGCCAACAGGACGTGCTGCACGGCTCCCAGGTCCGGATCAGGACGAGGTGGAACCCCCAGCATGGTGTACACCTCGGCCGTTTGGCCATCGAGTGAACAACTGTGTACAAGCTCCGAAGAACACGCCGCTGACCTGCGGGAATCGTCATGCTGTGCGTTTTTCAAACCTGGCAGCTGCGCCCACCGGCGATGCCCGTTCCGTGCCTTAGCACAGGACCCGCTGCCTAATCGCGTTCTTCGCCGATTGAATATGACAGGTCGTCAGGCTGTGCCAGGATCGGGAGAACCCATCCCCCAGCCGGAGGCGGCCTTGGACCAGAACACCCTCGATCGCCTCGCCGAAGAGATCCGCGCCCTGCGCGACGACTCCACCCGGATTGCCGGGGCGCAGGCGTGCACGGCAGTGCAGAACTGGCGGGAGTCAGCGACCGGTCGGGATGGCCAGCGCTCTGCCGACCGGGTCCTGAAGGCCATCGGGCGGGTTGCCACCGCCACCGGACCGTTGGCCGAGCGCCTGTCGATCACCTACGGCCTGATCGCGACCGCGGATGCTACCGCGACTCCCGGCCATGCTCTTGCGGACCAGGTGGGGGACGACGCCGATGCGATCGCCGATGTCGTCGGCCCGCTGCTCCAGGCCTTGGTGCCCGTCCGGCTCGATGACAAGGTTCGGGAGTCGGCGGCCGCCCTGATCCTCGCTCTCACCGGGGTCGGTCGCTGTCTGCTCGGCCTGTCGGACGGGCTTGCGGCCCAGTTCGTCGAGGCCTACGGCGACGAGGACGGTGAGCGCGCGATCAGCAGGCTCGCTGTCCTGCGGAGCGATCTGGATCGGCTCGACGATCTGGTCCTTCCGCCGGTTGTGGTGACCGTCTCGCTGCCTCCGCGGCGTGCCGCAGTGCTGGAGGACCTGGGCGGGGTGGAGACGGCGCTGGCGCTGGTCGTGGCGGCCGCCGCCGACCCCGAACTCGGCCCGCAGCTCGTGGAGCTCCGGCAGCCCCGTGCAGGGGCCGATGCTGGCCCGGCGGCCGGTGCGAACGGTCGGCCGCCGCGTGCCAAGGAGGGCGTCGGCGCGCCTTTGGTGCCGTGAGCTGCACGTTCGTCGCTGAATCGAATGGGTGACGGGGCCGCGACACACCGAATTCGAACTTGCTTTCGATAGGTCGCACGTTCGATTCTGGGGGTGTGGAGACGACGATCAGCGCCCTGGCGGCCCAGCTCCAGCCGCCCCGGCCGACACCCGCGGTGCCGGTCCTGCCTGCCCTGCAGGATCTGCTCCCGGACCGCGGGCTGCGCCCGGGCACGGCGGTGCGGGTGGGCGGCAGCACGGCGCTGGCCTTGGCGCTTCTCGCGGCGGCCACGACGGCCGGCACGTGGTGCGCGGCCATCGGCTGTGAGGGGCTTGGTCTGGTGGCCGCCGCAGAGATCGGCGTCGCACTCGACCGCCTCCACCTGGTGGAACGGCCCGGCGAGCATTTCGAGGACGCGGCCGCTGCCTACGCGGACGCGGCCGGGGTGTTGCTGCTGCGCCCCGGCCGACCGGTCAGCGACCGCAGCGCTGCCCGGCTCACCGCGCTGGCTCGCCGCCACGGCTGCGCGCTGGTGGTCGACGGCCCGTGGCCCTCGCCGCAGGTGCAGCTCCAGGTCTCCGCTCGCCAGTGGACCGGCGTCGGGATGGGGCGGGGGCGGCTGCGCGGCCAGCGGGTGGTGGTCGAGGTCGGCGGCCGCGGTGCCGCCGCCCGGGGGCGCCAGGTGGGTCTGTGGCTCCCGGATGCCGACGGCCGGGTCTGTCTGGACGCCCCGGCGGAGCGCCTGCCCGGTGCCCGGGCGGGACGCGCGCAGCTGGCGGTCGCGAGATGACCGGCTCCGAGGTTGCGGCGACGAGGTCGGTGGTGGTCTTCTGCCCGGACTGGCCGGTGACCGCCGCGCTCGGCGCCGGCGGCGATGCCGAGGGGCGGCTGGTGGCGGTGGTGGAGGGCGGCCGGGTGCTGGCGGCCTCCGAGACCGCCCGGGCCGCGGGCGTGCGCCGGGGGATGAAAATCCGCTCCGCGCAGGCCCTGATGGACGGTCTGGAGATCCACGACCGGGCACCGGACGACGAGGCCCGGCTGTTCGAGCAGGTCGCCGAGGCGGTTGGCGCACTGGCCGCGCATCTGGAGGTGCTGCGGCCCGGGATCTGCGCGGTCCCGGCCCGGGGGGCGGCACGGTTCCACGGCGGCGAGGAGGCGCTGGTGGAGCGGCTCTATGACGCGGTCGAAAGCGCGGGGGTCGAGTGCCGCATCGGGGTAGCCGATGGCCTGGTCGCCGCCCAGCTCGCCGCCCGGGCGCAGCTCGTGGTGCCCCCGGGTGGCAGCGCGGCGTTCCTCGCGCGGTTCCCGGTGGGCGAGGTCGCGCCGCCGCGGCTGGCCGATCTGCTGGTGCGGCTTGGCCTCGAGACCGTAGGCCGCTTCGCGGCGCTGCCCGGCGCCGCGGTGTCGGACCGGTTCGGCGCCGTGGGAGTGGCAGCGCACCGACTCGCGCGCGGCCTGGAGGCGCGGCCGGTAGTCGCCCGTCCGGCCGGGGCGGACCTGGTCGCAGAGATCCGCTTCGAGACCGCGTATACCGTGGCGGAGCCCATGGTGTTCGCGGCGCTGGGGCTGGCCGAGCGGATGCACGCGGGCCTGGCCGCCGCAGGCCTTGGCTGCGAGCGGTTCGCCGTGGAGGTGGAGTGCGCCGACCGGAGCGAGGCCTCACGCACGTGGCGCCATGAGGGCGTACTGTCCGCGGCTGCGGTGGCCGAGCGGGTGCGCTGGCAGCTCCAGGCCTGGCAGCACCAGCGGCGGTTCGACGAACGGGCCGGCGGAGTCGTGGCGCTGCGCCTGGTCCCGGACGGGCTGTTCGCGGATCCGGGGCGGCAGTTGTCGCTGCTGGACGGTGACAGGGAGTCGCTGGAGCGGATGGAGCGTGCCGCCGCCCGGGTGCAGGCCATCCTCGGGCACACCGCGGTGGTGACGGCGCAGCTGGCCGGCGGGCGCGGGCCGGGGGACCAGGTGGTCCGCACTCCGTGGGGAGACGCGCATCAGGAGCAGCGGGCCGAGGGTCCGTGGCCCGGGCGTCTGCCGGCCCCGTCGCCGGTGCGGGTGCCGACTGCTGTGCAGGCGGTGCGGCTGCGGGACGCCGAGGGCTGCGAGGTGGCGGTCACCGCGCGAGCCGAGCTGGTGTCCGCCCCGGCGTGGTTGGTCACCGACGGGCGTGAGCTGGCGGTGAGCGGCTGGGCCGGGCCGTGGCCGGCCACCGAACGGTGGTGGGCCGACGACGGTTCCCGCGTGGCCCGCATGCAGGTCACCGTCGCTGACGGCGGCGCTTTACTGCTGGCCGTCGAGGGCGGCCGCTGGCGCCTCGAGGGCGCCTACGACAGCTGACTGACCTTTCGCGTGCCGCGCCGTCTTCCGGCCCTTCCCCGGGGGCGGCCCCGCTTCGATCTTCGAGTACCACCAGGACCACCCGTGCCGTTCGACAGCAACCGTGAGACCCCGTGGCGTGAGCTGCACCGCCAGCTTGCGGGCGGCATGCCGCCACAGGACCGGACCGTTGTGCCGTTCCCGGCCCGGACCGGCCCCGAGCCGTCGCGCACGTCACCGCTCCTGGAGCCGGCCGGGACCGGTTGGGCCGAGCTGCACGTCCACTCCTCGTACAGCTTCCTCGATGGCGCCAGCGATCCCTCCGACCTGGTCAACGAAGCCGCCCGGCTGGGTATCGAGACGCTGGCCGTCACCGACCATGACGGCCTCTACGCCGCCGCGGTGCTGGCCGCCGAGGCCCGGCGCGCCAGCATCCGTACTGTGTTCGGCGCCGAGCTGACGCTGGACGCGGGCATGGCCCCGACCGGTGTGGCCGACCAGGACGGCGAGCACCTGCTGGTCCTGGCCCGTGGCGCGGAGGGCTACCGCCGCTTGGCCAAGGTGATTGGCGACGCGCACCTGGCCGGCGCCGCCAAGCGCCGGCCGAGCTATGACCGGGACGCCCTGGCGAACGTGCACGGCGGCCACTGGGCCGTGCTGACCGGCTGCCGCAAGGGCGCGGTGCGCCGGGCCCTGGAAGACGGGGGAGAAGCGGCCGCCGAACGGGCGCTGCGGGAGCTGGCCGACCGCTACGGGCCCGGCAACATCTTCGTCGAGCTGACCGACCACCAGATGCCGGGCGACGACGAGCGCAACGACACCCTGGCCGCCCTCGCCGCCCGCACCGGCCTCACCACAGTCGCCACCACCGCCGCCCACCACGCCTCCCCGGTCCAACTGCGCCTCGCCCAGACCCTCGCCGCGCTGCGCCAGAACCGGTCGCTGGCGGACGCGGAGCCCTACCTGGCCGCTGCGGGCACCGCGTACCTGCGCTCCCCGGCGGAGATGGCTGCCCGCCTCGCGCCGTGGCCGGGCGTCCAGGAGGCCACCGTTGACCTGGGACGGGAGCTCGCCTTCGACTTCCGCGATATCCGCCCCCAGCTGCCGGGGTTCCCCGTGCCGGAGGGCCACACCGAGGCCAGCTGGCTGCGCGAGCTGACCCACCGCGCCGCCGCTGACCGGTTCGGGCACGACAACGGGCGCGCCCACCAGCAGATCGACTACGAGCTGCGCGTGATCGAACAGCTCGACATGGCTGGCTACTTCCTGATCGTCCACGACATCGTCGACCACGCCAGGGCGATCGGAATCTGGTGCCAGGGCCGCGGGTCAGCCGCGAACTCGGCGGTCTGCTACGCACTGGGCATCACCGCGGTCGACCCGATCCGCTTCGACCTCCTCTTCGAGCGCTTCCTGTCGCCGGAGCGCGACGGCCCGCCGGACATCGACCTGGACATCGAGAGCCGCCGCCGGGAGGAAGTGATCCAGTACGTCTACGAGCGCTACGGCCGTGCCCACGCCGCGCAGGTGGCGAACGTGATCACCTACCGCCCGAAGCTGGCGGTGCGGGACGCCGGCCGGGCGCTCGGCCACCCGGTGGGCGACCTGGACCGGTACGCGCGGGAGGTGGGCTGGGAGATGCCGCCGCCTGACGGCCCGGTGCCGGCGGACGTGCGCGAGCTCGCCGGCCAGCTGCTCGGCCTGCCGCGCCACCTGGGCATCCACTCGGGCGGCATGGTGCTGACCAGGCGGCCGATCAGCGAGACTTGCCCGACCGAGTGGGCCACGATGCCCGGACGCAGCGTGCTCCAGTGGGACAAGGAATCGGTCGCCTCCGTCCCGGGCCTCGTGAAAATCGACCTTCTCGGCCTTGGCATGCTGTCCGCCCTGCACGACGCCTGCGACCTGATCGCCGAGCACCACGGGCGCCGACTCGACCTCGCCACTATCCCGCCGGATGACCCGGACGTATACGAGATGCTCTGCCGGGCGGACGTCGTCGGGACGTTCCAGGTCGAGTCGAGAGCGCAAGCCTCGGCGCTGCCCCGCCTGCGCCCGCGGACGTTCTACGACCTGGTGGTGCAGGTAGCCCTGATCCGGCCCGGCCCGATCCAAGGCGGCTCCGTGCACCCCTACATCGCCCGCCGCAACGGCCGCGAGAGGGCGGTGATCGCGCACCCGCTGATGGAGCGCGCTCTGGCCAAGACCCTGGGGGTGCCGCTTTTTCAGGAGCAGATGATGCAACTGGCAATCGACTGCGCGGGGTTCACCCCCGCCGAGGCGGACCGGCTGCGGCAGGCGATGGGCTCCAAGCGCTCGCACGAGCGGGTCGCCGAGCTGCGCGAGCGGCTGCTCGCCGGGATGGCCGAGCGTGGCATCCCGCCCGAGGTCGCCGAGGACATTTACGTCAAAATCGAGGCATTTTCGAATTACGGCTTCCCCGAGAGTCACGCGGCCAGCTTCGCCCTGCTGGTGTACGCGAGCGCCTGGCTCAAGTACCACTACCCCGCGGCCTTCACCTGCGCCCTGCTGGCCAACCAGCCGATGGGCTTCTACTCCCCGCTCACCCTGATCCAGGACGTCCGCCGCCGCGGCGTCACCGTCCTGCCCGTCGACATCAACCACAGCAGCGCCCAGCCCACCCTTGAACCGCTGGCCCCAGCCGGTAACGCAGGTACAGCGGACCCCGGCGTGCAGGTCGCGATCCGGCTCGGTCTGGCCTCCGTACGCGGCATGGGCGACGAGCAGGCCGAAGCGGTCGCGGCAGGCCAGCCCTACGCGGACCTGGACGACTTCGCCCGGCGCACGGGACTGTCCGAACCCGTCCTGGAAGCACTCGCCACCGCAGGCGCGTTCCGCAGCCTCGGGCTGAACCGGCGCCAGGCCCTCTGGTCCGCCGGCCTGCTCGCCCGCACCGACGCCGGAATGCTTCCTGGAACCGCGCCCGCGCTGACGGCGCCCGACCTCGCGCCGCTGACCGCCATTGAGGAGACCATCGCAGATTTGTGGGCCACCGGCAGCTCCGCCAACGCCCACCCCGTCCAGCACGCCCGCCCGCACCTGGACCGGTGCGGTGCTCTGACCGCCGCGATGTTCAAGCAGACCGCCGGCAACCAGCTCGTCGCCGTCGGTGGTCTGGTGACCCACCGCCAGCGCCCGCCGACGGCCGGCGGCGTGCTCTTCCTGTCCCTGGAGGACGAGACCGGCCTGATCAACATCGTCGTCCAGCCACACGTCCTCGAACGCAGCCGCAAGACCGCCCTCCAGAGCGCGGGCCTGCTGGTCTACGGCACGGTCGAGCGCCGCGACGGCGCGGCCAACCTGGTCGCCACCCGCCTCGTCCCCCTCACGCTCGCACCCGGTGCGGACTCCCGCGACTTCCGATGAACGACCAACCCTGCGGCGCATCAACGGTGCAGGTCACCGCCACAAACCCGCTGCGCTCTGTCGGCGCCACGGGTTACAGTCCACGTCCAAGGTCACGCGAAAGGGCGCGCCATGGCCGACCTCAGCACTGCCACCGATCGCAGCCGCAGCCGAGTCGTCGGCGGAGACGGTCTCACCGACCGCCAGCGAGCCATCATCGAGTTCACCGAGTCGTTCCTCGAGGAACACGGCTACCCGCCGGCCATGCGGGAGATTGGCAAGGCCGTCGGCCTGTCCAGCACCAGCTCCGTCAGCCACCAGCTGCGCCGGCTCCAGGGCCTCGGGCACATCGAGCAGGATCCGCACCGGCCCCGCGCCTACCGCCTGCCCGCCGCGGCACCGAGCGTCATGCCCGCCGCAACCGGGGTGAGCGTGCCGTTGCTCGGCCGGATCGCCGCCGGCCAGCCGGTCCTGGCCGATCAGAGCGCCGAGGACCTCTTCGAGCTGCCCCGGCGCATCGTCGGCGAAGGCGAGCTCTTCGCTCTTACCGTGACCGGGGACTCCATGGTGGGAGCCGGCCTTCTTGACGGCGACTACGTGACCGTACGCCGTCAAGCAGTCGCTGAGAACGGTGACATCGTGGCGGCGATGATCGACGGCGAGGCCACCGTCAAGCGGCTCAAGCGCGAGGACGGCCGCATCTGGCTGATGCCGCACAACCCGGCCTACAAGCCGATCAACGGCGACAACGCGACCATCCTGGGCAAGGTCGTGGCGGTACTCCGCAGCCTGTGACCCGCGTGAGCCGGACCCTCAGGACGGACCCGCGGCGGCGGGCAGCACGTTCCCGGGACGGTGCAGTTACCCGACGCGGGCTTCGAACCCCTCATGCCACGGCCCGCCGTCTCGGGTGATCCGCCGACGCCGCCACCACGACAGCTGCGCCCAGCGCTCCTTAGCCAACCGCCGGCCTTCCGCGGTGAGCCGCATGTGGACCGCGTTCTTGGACTGCCGGTACTCAAACGGTCCGGCGTGCACCCGGCCTTCGACGACCGCTGTTCCTTCGCCGTCGACGAGCTGAAAGGCGAAGGTTCCAGGAGCGCCGCGGACCTTGCGCCAGCCGTCGGGAATCTCCACGGCGATCAGCCCGAACTGGTCCAGCATATCCTTATTTGTGTACATCACATCGAAATGGATGCCGAGCAGCGCGTAGGTGTCCATGCTCTCGGTGGGGTCGAACTGCCAGGGAAGAAACGGGTGCTTGAAGAACTCCTCGTACATCCGCGTCCGCAGCTTGTCCATCAGGTCCTCGTCCGACACCCGCATCCTCCCGCAACCCTGCCCGCTGGCGGCTCACCGTATCGCGGATCCGAATGCCGGCGGGCAGCCCCGGTATCCCGGCCGATCAACACCGCCGCCGTCGCGGCACGCCGCCCTCCTGGCCCGATCGGCGAAACTGCTCCCGGTCCCCGCGCCTCGGCGCACTCTCGCGGGTGCCACCAGGGCAGATCAGCTGCGACGCCCCGTGGGGCGGCCCGCTCCTCACCGTCCTCCGGCCGGGTCAACGCTGTATGAGCCGGCCGTGGAAACCGCCCAGAACATCAGCCGCCAGGACCATAGCCGAGTGATCTCGATCAAGAAGTCACCCGCCCAGAGCAGAAGACGGTGAGCCTGCCCCGCCCTCCACCGTCGCAGCGAACTGCCATGGCAGGGTGAGCGCATGGCCATCATCGACACCATCCGCGATCTGCCCGGGCCGCCCTTCGAAGCCTTCCGCTACCCCCACGAGTACGCCATCGACCTCACGGTGGAACGCGCCATCGTCCCGGAGAAACACGTCGACGCCGGCCGCGAAGAGGTCCGGGCCGGGCTACGCCCCGGCTCGAAGCGCGGGCCCGAGACCCGCGCTTCCCTCAGACGCGCGCTGCGCCGCTGGTGCGAAGCGGAAGAAGAAGATCTCGACGCGGTCTACACAACCCTCGCCGACAAGTACTTGGCGCTGCACTCCATCACCAAGCCCTGACCGACGCCGCGTGGCCGATCAGCAGGCGGACGGGCTTCCTCGGGCCGCAGGAGGGTACAGGCGTATGTGACGGACTGGGACACTTGGCCGTTGAATCCCCTGTGACCGAGATCCCGCCCAACCCTCCAGCGCCCCGCCACATCGGAGTCCCCTCAATCGACCAGCCCGACGACGCTGTCCTTGCGGCGCTGCACCGAGCCCGCACGGCAGGCGAGGCCGCAGCCACCTGGGTCCGTGCCCTTGCCGACCGGCAGGACGACGAACTTCACGGCAAGGCTCTGTGCCGCACCGCGGACGCTATCGAGCGGGCCAGTCACTGGGAAGTCGTCCCAGGCAGCGACGGCCACCTGACCGAGCAACTGCGACACGCACTGTCCGCAGACGTCCTACTCGGCAACCTCACCGCCGGCTCCGCCCCCGACCTTGCACCGGGCGAGCGCCTGCCCCTGGTCGCGGTGTGTGCGATCGCGGCCGCCCTACCCGGTACGGTGCTCGGCGATCTACCGCGCGAGCTGCAGGCGCTCGCCGCCGACCTCGAAGACGCCGCCCGGACCGGCAGCATCGCGACAGAGGCGGGCGACGCCCGCGGGCTCTCCGCAGCCCGCCCCCGCTTCGTCCTCGGGAACGACGACACCAACGCGCTCGACCGCCACGCATACCAGAGGGTGCTGGCACGAGGGAGCGAGTCCTTTGAGATCGCCCTCTACTACCAGGGCGGCGACGAACACCCGATGCAGGCGCGGGCGGAGGCCCTGCACAACGCGCTGGCTGTCATGGCACCCGCCGTCGCGGCCGCCGCGATCCTACGAGCCTCCTACGATCCAGCTCTCGGATTGGACCAGGAGCAATGGAAGCACCTCCAGGACGTCGCCGGCGCGCTCGACCTCGACGTCGTAGAGGACCTGACCGGCGCCAACGGCGACGGCCTGCCAGCGGAAGTGCCCGCTTCGACCGCAGCGCCGGACGCCGGGTAGAACGCCGGATCCACCGCCCGCGCCAACATCCCGGCCGAACCGTGTCCGGCTCCTGGCGGCGAGGACAGCGCGGGTCCACTGACGGGCGCAGTCTTACGGTCACGACCCCGAGAGGTCAGTCAGTCCGCTTCTGCCGCCGCCGATGGTGGGGATCGGTACGCCTCGGGAACCCGCAGCGTGCCACGGCGGTTGAGACCGGCGGGGGAGTACCAGTGGGCGAGCGGCCAGGGCTGGCTCAGCTCAAGCCCAAGGACGCCGTCCGGCTTGACCCCCTCGGCCAGGGCCCCGAACTGGTGGACGAAGCGCCCGGTGCCAATGGCGGGCACCGGATGGAACCGACCGTCGGGCTCGACCAGGTAGGGCTGGCCACAGCCTGTGCAGTAAAGGCCCAACCGGCCCCAGGCCGCCTTGAGCGGTCGCTCGTCGAGCGCGCTCGCGGCGAATCGAGCAACACCGACCCCACAAGGGCAACCTCCATCGGCCTGGTACAGCACGATGTCCGGGATCGTGTCACGCTGCACTCCGAGCCAACCTGGGGCGAGGCCGAGCGCGCGGGCCAGGGCACGGCGCTGCTTGGCATCCGGACGGGTCGCTCCCCGGCTCCATCGCGCAAGGAGATGCCCTTCAAGGCCGGCGGCCCGGGACACCTCAGTGGCGGCACGGCCGGTGGAGGCATGCACGAGCCGGATGCGCCGCGCCAGCGGGTCGAGCTGGTGGAGCGCCCAGGCCGGGTGCTTAAGCAACTCCTCTTCAGCCTGCACCGGATCAGTGCTGGTCTCCTGGGCCCGCTCCAGGGTGCGCTGCCGGTGCGCCTCCGCGAGCCAGGCCCGAGCGGCGACCTCGGTCTGCCCGGTGTCCAAAGGGAGGCCGATGAGGGCGTCCCCCGCCCTCGCGAGTTCGACGGCCGCACTGGCGCCGCCGGTTCCGCACTCGAAGACGGTGGCGAGCAGACGCTGCAGCACGGCCATCCCGGCTTCGCCAACGCCCTCCGTGAGCAGCGCGGTGGCGGCATCGAGGGCGCGTAGGGCGCGCAGCTCCCGTCCCCGGTTCCAGAGCTCCAGCATGCCCGTCCTTCGCGATCGGCGGTCGAGTGCCCGATGCGGCAGCAGGCTAGCGGTTCAAGGGCGCAGGCCGGGCCAGTTCGGCTGTTCCGACCGCAGATCGCCAGGCCACCCCTTACAGTCTCCAGCGCGCAAAAATCCGAAAACCAGTGTACAGAGGCGCCATCAAGGTCTAGAACCTTACAAGCTTCGGCAGATATGTAAGGCATGGTGTAAGGTGAGTCCGACACAATAAGGAGGTCTGCCATGCGTTCCAGCAGCGGCCAGAGCCCCACGCCCTCGGCAGACGACGCACCGGATGCGATCGGAGTCGAGGACGCCCGGAAGACTCTGCCCACGCTCATCAACGCGGCCCAGAACGGGAACTCCACGACGATCCGATTCGACACGCACTGCGCCAAGATCGTTGGGATCGTCCCCGGTACCGACCTGGGCGGGTGGCCGCGCTTCGGCGTCCGGGACACCCGCGAGAAGCTCTCCGCGCTGGTCACCTCCGCGGCCGGCCAGCCGTCCGTCATCACCCGCAATGGCAAACCGGTTGCCCTTCTGATCTCGGCCCACGCCCCCGCCCGGCCCGCCACCTCAAGGGTGCTGGCCGCCGTCGGCGACGGCGTCGCCGCCCTCCTCGACCAGCGCCGCCAGCAGATCGCCATCGGCATCCCCGGCATCGACCAGGCAGCCGCCGTGCTGCGCCCGGGCCGCCTCACGCTCGTCGTCGGCGCTCCGGGAAGCGGCACCAGCCTTCTCGCCCTGTCCGCCGCCGCTACCGCGTCCCTCGACGCGGGCACCAGCGTCCTGTACGCGGCATCAGGGCCGACGCGGTCCGACGTCACCCTTCGCCTCATCGCGTCCCGCGCGGACGTCGACTACCAGCGGCTGCGCGCCGGCACGCTGACCCCCGCCGAGCAGCAGCAGGTCGCCGCCTTCGCCGCGCAGCTGAGAGCAGCGCCCCTGCTGATCGACGACGGTACGGGCCTTGACGCAGCAGCCATCGCCGAGGTGCTCCAATCCGCTGGCAGCGAGATCCGCATGGTCATCGTGGACCGCCTCCAGTCCGAACCGCACCCTCACCGCCCGCTGTCCGGCGCCAATGTCCCCGCAGCTGTCCGCGATCTCGCCCACCTCGCCCAGCAGCACCAGATCCCGATCCTCGCCGCGCTCGACTCCCCGGACCACAGTGCCGCGCTCGCGTTGGGCGCCGACCTCGTCCTCGCCCTCACCCGCGCAGGGACCGCCGTCGAGCTGCACATCACGGAGGCAGACCTGGGCGTGCAGACGGCCGTGCCGCTACACCTCGACGGCTCCCGCGCCCGCTTGCTCGACCGGCCAGCCAGCGGCCCAGCCGCCGAGCAGCCGGACATCGCCGCGATCGCCTCCGCAGAGCCCGCTGGTGTCGCCGCGCAGCCCCAGCCCGCTCCGCAGACTCCGCAGCACGCCGATCCCGTGACCCCGACACCACAGCCCGCCGTGCCCGTCGCGGTCTCGGACCGGGCTGAGCTGCGCCCTGCACCGGTGGAGCCCGCCGTCGGCACGGAACCGGCCCAGACCGCGGAGCAGCAAGTCGACACTGATGTCCCGGAGCTGTCCGAGCGCGAGATCGGATCGTCCAGCGCAGAGGAACTGCGCATGATGATCCGGCAGTGGGTCCTGGAAGCCTCCGAGAAGCACGGCGGCGACGTGGACGCCATCGAGGCTGCCCTCAAGAAGCGCGCCATCCCCAACGTCATGGAGCTCTTCGCCAGGTCGCGGGTCGGCTCCCGCTACGACCACACCGCGTTCCCTCCGGGCCTGGACATCCTGAAGAAGAAGAGCCGCAACGGTCCGGACGACATCTGGGAAGCCCGGCCGAAGTGGGTCAGCCCCTTCGTGCGCACCGGCCTGCCGCGGCTCGCCGAGGCGCTCGACATCAACGGCGCCTACCTGTCCGCCTTCAAGTGCCACCTCCCGATCGGCAAGCTCCAGCACAACCCGACCGGCAGCTATGACCGGAAGACCGACGGCGTCGTTCTCATCACCCCGCCCGCCTGGGACCACCCGCACCTGCCGAACCCCCTTGGGGACCGGAAGGAGGCCGGGCCGTACTGGATCACCACCGCCACGCTCCGGCTGCTGCTTCGTGTCTCCAAGCTCGACCTGTGCGACGTACCGCAGATCCACGAGTCCTGGGTCGCCTACTCCAGCGAGAACCTCCTGGAGACCCTGCGTGTGGCCCTTCGTGATGCCCGGCAGGACGCGATCCAGGACGGCGACGAGATCACGGTGGAATACGTCAAGACCATGTACTCAAAGTTCGTTTCGACGATCGGCGAGTCCAACACCAACTCCAAGATGCGTCGGCCGGATTGGATGCACCTGATCCGCTCCCAGGCCTTCTCGAACCTCTGGTGGAAGGCGTACAAGGCCCATGAGGCCGGCCTTGAGGTCGTCGGGGTCGAAGGCACCGACGAGCTTCGGCTGGTCGGGGACTGGCGCTCCGTCAAGACCCAGACCGGCACGTTCCTGTTCCCCGAGGGACGAGGCCTGGCCGAGGTGAAGACCAAGTCCAAGAACAACAAGATGATTGGAGGTGAGTAAATGGCAGGACGCTGGGAGGAGTTCGGCAAGTACGGTGCCGACGGGATCCCCGGGTGGCTCGCGCTGGCCAGACAGCTCGACGACCTGATCACCGGGCCCGTGTCACCGGTCACCAACGCCCGGGGGCTCGGTGCGCGGCTCAACTACCTGCTCAACCGCAAGGGCGGCATGGACGCCCTGCGCAAGGCAGGTGTCACGGTCAAGGACAAGACGATCGAGGGGTGGTTCGAGAAGAAGACGACCCCGCGCAAGGCGGACCTCGCACGGATCGACTCGGCGTACTGGGACCTTCGGCGCCGCAACGCCGCCCCGTCCCTTAAGGCCCGGCTGCGCAACGAGGGCCGTAGCCGGACCGTCGAGATCCACCCCGTGGACCAGAGTCATGTCCAGAAGGGCCGCAGCCGGGAGATCGCCCACCGGCAGGTGAGCCTCTTCGGAGACATCTGGGACGACATGGTGGACGCGTGGGTGGAGGGCGACGAGGAAGCCCTGGACGGAATCTGGGACGATATCATCACCGACCTCGGATCCGACTGGGACGCCTACAGCTACGTGGACAGTGTCGGCTTTAACGCCGCCACCGACTGACACTTTTCTCGCTGCCCGCTGACCCATTTGTCGGCGGGCAGCGGGGCGTGCCGAGCCCAGCAGACCGGCAGATCCTGGGCCGGCCCGACTGCGACCGCGGGCTGGTGGGTCACAGCCCGCCGATGACCTTGAGGACCTGCCCGGCAACCTGTGCCGGGTTGAGGTGGGTGGTGTCGATGACCTCGGCCCGACGGCCAGCCGGTCGTGGTCCGGACGAATTCGCTCTACGAGTTTGGGTGAACGGATCCTTAAACGCGGTCCACCTTGCCGCTGATGGAAGGTCCCAAAAGATATTGGTGGTGCGGTAGGCGATCCATGCATTGAGTTGGTCGCCCCGCGGCCCTACCCAGCGCGAGCACTCGCATAGCATCGCTTGGGTATCATGAGCCTAGCGCCCTAGCATATGACCGGTAAATTTGACTGATTCGGGAGCAGTAGAAATGGCTGATGCGCCTGGTGGTGCTATCGCGCTTACCGGCGGGCGTATGACCGCGGGTGTCGTTCGCGTCGATGATTCCGTGCGCAGGCCGGTGTCAGATTCCTCGAATTTCGTCGCCGCCCTCCTGGAGGTTTTCGAGAAGCAGCATTTCGACGGCGCCCCGCGGTATCTCGGACAGGCCGGCGGAATGGATATTCTCAGCTTTATCCCTGGTGAAGTTCCGGCCCGTTTCCAAGTATGGGAGGACAACCAGGTAGCTGCGGCCGGCGCGCTGCTGCGGGCCATGCACGATGCGACTCGGGGCAGTGAGCTGGCTGGCCGCTCACCGGTGGTGTGTCACCACGATGTCGGACCGAACAACGCCGTCTTCGTCGATGGTTTGCCCGCCGCGTGGATCGACTTCGACACCGCGGCTCCTGGCTCGCCTCTGGAGGATTTCGGCTACGCCGCGTGGACCTGGTGCATCGCGTCGAAGTGCACCGTCCCGGTGGAGCGGCAGGCGGAGCAGGTCAGGGTCCTTGCTGATGCCTATGGTCTCCACGGGCCGGAGCGTGGTGCCGTCGTCGACGCGATCCTTGAGAGGCAGGCGCGCAACGCCCGATTCTGGGCCGAGGTCATGGCCTCTCCCGATTCCGCACCCGCCGAGTCCGAGGTGCTGGCCACGCGGATCGAGTGGAGCCGCAGGGAGTTCGCGTTCACTGCCGCGAACCGGTCGGTGTTCGAGGCGGCGCTTGCCTGAGCTGGCCTGTCGTGATCACGCAATGAGCGGATCGAGGACCGGATCGGGGGCGCGCCGTGCCCCCGGATCCCAACTATTTTCAGCCCAACGCCTCGGACGCCGGGCTGCTGCGCAGCCCTGATGACGTGGGCCGCCTAGCGGGATAGCTGGTCGGCCCCCGCCGGGAGCTGTGGATTGGGCCAGGCCGGGTCGGGGGACCACCGGGGCCACACGCCGGTGAACGGTGCGGTCTGCTCCTGCAGGAGTACAAGCACACGCTCGCGGGCGGCTTCGACCTGTTTGTGCTGGCTGTCGTCGACGAGGCCGAGGCGCCGGCCTTGGGCGTACTCGTCGGTGTCCTTCCAGTAGTACTTCGACAGGTCGGGCTCCACTACCAGGTCCACGAAGAGGTCGAAGGTGTCGATTCCGAGCGACGTTCGGGTGTAGGGCATCTCGAAGTTCACGTAGAGCCGCAGCGGGGTGCCAGTATCGGGATCCTGGAAGTAGTGAACGCTGAAGTACTCGCCGCCTGTGAAGTGGGAGCGCAGCACGGTGCCTCGCCACGGCCAGGGGGCGAGTTCCCATTGGCCGGCCGCGAGGTCGTGGAGACCCTGCTTGCGCGTCTCCTCGTCCCCGGTTCGCAGGGCGGTGGACCACGTGATTGGCGCCAGGCTCTCGACCCCGGGCCAGTAGGCGAGTTCGATGGTGGACCCGTCGTCGCTGAGCGTGCGGTACGGCTGGGCTGACCACACGCGCCCGTTGAGGACGTCGCGGCGGACGGCGGTGGTGCCGGGTTCGAACCGGGGGGCGGCAATGGCCATCGGGGTCCCTACTGTGGTCTCGCGGTTCCTCGGCGGTGTGCCTTTGGCGCTCCGCCGATGGGCTCATGGTGTCGGCGCTGGGCGGGATCAGGCTGCGAGCGGGGAGGGGATGGGTGCGCGGGCTGCGAGGTCGGCGGTCCGTCCCGCGAGCTGGGTGACGTCGGCGGTGTTGTAGTGCTGCGCGGCTGCCAGCAGGGTGTTGAGGCGCGAGGCGACCAGAGTGGAGTGCATGCCAGCCAGGTCCAGGGCGCGTTGTCCGACCGCAGCGGCCTGTTCGGGCTCGCCCTCGTCTAGGAGTGCTGCGGCGAGCCCGATCTGGTCCATGGCCCGAACGCGATCGTACCCGGGGGCGCGAAGGCGCAGGGCCGTGTGGAAGTGCACGCTGGCGACGTGGCCTCGGTGCCCAAGGTGGGTGAGGTCCCGAGCGCTGACGGCGCGGGCTCCCGCGTGCTCGGCGGCGTCGAAGTAGGCCAGCCACGGCGGTGCGGCGCCGTCGCTCTGGTCGAGCAGTTCGTCGGCGCGGTCGAGGTGCCGTGCGGCGCGGTCCGGCTGGCCCAGGGCGGCGTGGACCCGGCCGGTCTGGGAGTGCACGAGGGCTTGGACTCGGAGTTGGCCATCGCGGTCGGCCCGCTGGGCGGCGAGCTCCAGGAGGGCCAGGGCGTCGTCGAAGCGGCCGAGGTAGATCATCTGGTGGGACATGCGGGTGACGATCTCGGCTCCGCGGCCTGGAGTGGCGGCTTCACCTGCGGCGTAGATGGCGTAGGACCAGTAGCGCTGGGCGGTGGCGTAGCGGCCGGTGTCGTGGGAGATCCAGCCGGCGAGGGCGGCGAGGTCGGCGGTGGCGGCGAAGACGCGAGGGCGCAGGGTCTTCGGCACGCCTTGGCGAATGCGGCGGGCGACTTCGCTGAGCTGGCCGACCACGGCCACGCGGTGGAGGGCGCCGCCGTGGGTGCTTTCCAGCTGGGTGAAGGCCACGACGGCGGCCTCGAGGGCGGAGGTCGAGTCGTCGGTGAAGCCGGCCTGGTTGCGGTTCAGGGTGCGCGCGCTGCCGCCGAGGAGGTGGCTGGCTGCGGCGATCAGCGGGGCTCCGACGGCGAGCTTCAGGGTTTCGCGGCGGTCGAGCATCAGCAGGTCCATCCGGGTCCATCCGGCCAGGGTCTCCGCCGCCGGCTCGGTCAGCAGTGGCAGTTGGATCGTATCCAGGCGGACACCGGAGGGCACTAGTCCGAGTTCACGGGCTGTCAGGGGAAAGCCCAGGGCGTCGGACAGGACGCTGGCAAGGGTCTCAGGAATGGGTGGCCTCGGCTGTTCCCCTTCCATCCAGCGCCGTACCCGGGTGGCGTCCGTGGCGACCTGCCGGTGGCCGGCGCGGTGGGCTGTGCTGTTCACCCTGCGGGCGATCTCCCGGTTGGGCAGACCGCTGGCCTGGATGAGGACCTGAAGTTCGTGGTTGCCGGTGCCGTGTGCCATTCGATGCCCACCCCAACCGTTTCGCACACTCAGTGACTTATTCGCCACGGTTCGCGACCCCCACGGTACTGGATCGCGATCTGCCCGGAGGACGAATCTGGATGCCCAACCGCGGCACGTGCGCACCGCACGCCGGGCACGGAGGAGGGGCAGTTGAAGGATCGCGTAGATGCGACCTCAGCCAGTGTCGAGAATCCGCAGAGGGGCGATCAGGTGGCCTGCGGCGGCCCTGGAGGGCAGCACCGGGTCGCGGGGGACCGCCGGGCCGTCCTAAGCCAGGTCCGGTGCCCAACCGCACACCCTGACGATCATGAACAGGATGAACAGGGCCGCCGCTGCACCGGAGTACCGCCCGGCGGCAGGGGCGCGGTTCACTGGGACCACCCCACCGGACAGGTACACCTCGCCAGGTGAGCCTCCGTCATACCTCTCTACCTCTGGATCAGTTCTGCGGCGCCGGGGCGGCCTGTCGATCGGCCCGCCCGGAACCCCGCCGATTCCGAGGCCTTGTGCCATCCCGCTCATCAGCGGGCCGACTCTCCTGTCGTACGCGCCTTACTCCCGACGAAGGGATCGGCATGGTCATCTCCCTCATGTCCTCGGAGCGCCAGCGCCCCCGCTTTCTCCGACCGGTGTGGCTCACGCCCAGGCGTCGCCCGGTGCGCCTGCTGGTCGACGGGCTGGATCTCGTCGGCAAGACCACGCTGGTCGACGAGCTGATGACGATGCTGGGCGAGCTCGGCGTCCCCGCCCGCCGGCACCAGGGCCTGCTCGCCCAGCGCCACCCCCTGCGAGGGGTCCTCGACCGCCTGCCGGTGCCTTACCACCGCAACACCGGTGTCACGGCCGCCCACCTGATCGCCGGCTTCGCCGTGGACGCGGTACTCGCCCGTATCGAAGCCCTCCGACCGGCCTCCGACAGCGCGGTCCTGGTGCAGGACAGCTACGTGGACCGTACGATCGCCGCCGGCCTCGCCGAAGGGCCCTTCCTCAGCGCGGCCATCGCGCTTTGGGCGGCCCCCTTGTTCCCGCGCTTCCACGTCGCCGCCTACCTACACGCCGAACCCGCCGTGCGCCGCGCCCGACTGCAGGATCGCGACCTTGCCGACATCGACGAGGGCGACCGCCGCACCGTCGAGGACGAGGGTTTCGCCCGCCGCTTCAACGCCGCGCTGCTGCACCACCTCGGCCACCGGCACGGCACCGTCCTGGTCTTCGACACCGGTGACCTGTCGCCCCGCGAGATCGCCCGCCGGATTCTCGCCGCCGCAGGCCTCACAGCTTCGCAGGAGGTCGGTCATGGCCGGGCCTGATGCCGGCTTCCGCTGGCGGGTTGCCGTCGCCTGCGACAAGGCCGGCGCCCTCCACCTCGCCGCGCTGACCGCAGACCTTCGCGCCAGCCGCCTGGTCGAGCAGGTCGTGGAAGCGACCCAGGCACCTGTGCCGTACCCCGAAGCGGCGCTGGCCGCCGCCGAACTGGTCGCGGCCGGGCATGCCGACCGGGCGCTGCTGGTCTGCCACACCGGTCTGGGAGTCTGCGTCGCGGCGAACAAGGTGGCTGGCATCCGCGCCGTCACCGCCCACGACGCTTACAGCGTCGAACACGCGATCCGCTACACCGACGCCCAGGTGCTGTGCCTGGGACAGGCGATCGTCCCGCTGGACCAGGCGCGCGAGCTGGTCCGGCTCTGGCTGACCCTGCACTTCGACCCGGACACCAAGGCCGCCCGCAGGCTCGCCGCCATCGCGGCCTACGAGCAGCGCCGCAGTCCGACGATCTGATCCGCACCCTCCCATCCGAACACGACCCCACCACGGAGACTGGCATGCACCTGTCGATCACGCGGTCGACCCTCAACAAGCAGATCCCGTACGCCGAGATGGTCCGCGCTGCGCACGCCGCCGGCTTCACGTTCGTCGAGTTGTCCGCGGCCAAGTGGGGCACCGCCCTCGACCAGGACCCCGGCCTGCGCGCCCTGATCGGCCCGGACGGCGTGCAGCCCTGGCACGCCGGCTGGAACCTGCGCCTGAACTGGGACACCGCGCGCTTCGCCGAGGCCCTGGCCGGAGCCGGCGCGGCCATGGACCTGACCGCGAGCCTGGGCAGCCGCAGCGGCACCCTCGTGCTCCCGCACGTCGACGACAGCGGCGCGCCGATCCCGGGCTCGGCCGAGGTGGTGGACCGGATCGGCTCCGTCGCCGATCTCGCGGCCTCGCGCGCGCTGAACGTGTGCGTGGAGTACATGGGCCTGCGGCCCAACGACCCGCCGGAGAACGGCGTGCGGACACTGCCCGGCGCCCTGGAGGTCCTGCGGCAGGTCGGCCGTCCCAACGCGGGCGTGCTCGTCGACTCCTTCCACTGGCACCTGTCCGGCTCGCCCGGTCTCGCGCAGATCCCCGACGGGATGCCGCTGTGGGTTCACTTCAACGACGCCCCGGCCGGCATCCCCGCGGCGGACCTGCGCGACCACCAGCGGGTACTGCCGGGCGAGGGCGTCATCGACCTGGTCCGGCTGCTGGAGGAGCTGGCGGCCTGGGGCTGGGATGGGCCGGTGTCGGTGGAGGTCAAGCACCCGGACCTGCACGCCATGCCCCCCGAGGAGGCGGCCCGCCGGGCGTTCGGGGCCGCGCGCGGCGTCCTGGCCCGGGCCGGAGTTGCCGCCGACGCGAACGGGGCGCGCCGGTGATCGCCGACGTCCGGCCCATGCTGCGCTTCCCGGACCAACCGGCCCAGGGCGGCTGGTACACCGACGAGGAGCGCGAGACGGTGCACCGCGTGCTCGAGGAGTCCATGGACTGGCGGACAGGGTTCCGCGCGAAGTCCTACGAGATCGAGTTCGAGGACGCCTTCGCCGCCCACACCCAGGCCCGGTACGCGATCGCCTACAACGGCGCCGGCTCCGCGATGGACCAGGTCGTCGCCTGCCTGGACCTGCGCCCCGAGGACGAGGTGATCTCCGGCGCACTGAACTTCCCCGGCCCCCACCTGTCCGTCCTGCGCGCCGGCGCCCGCCTAGTGCTCGCCGAACCCGACCCGGCCACCCTCAACCTCGACCCCGGCCACGTCGGCGAGCTGATCACCGACCGCACCCGGGCCATCCTGGTCACCCACATGAACGGCCTGCCCGCCGACATGCAGGCCCTGCTCGACCTCACCGAGAAGCACCCCCACCCCGAGCACGGCCCGGCCCGGATCATCGTGGACGCAGCCCGCGCCCTGGGCGCCCACACCGATCTCGGCCCGGTCGGCCGGGCCGGCTGGGCTACCGTCTTCTCCTTCCAGAGCAAGAAGGCGATGACCACCCTCGGCGAGGGAGGCATGGTCACCACCGCCGACGAGGACCTCGCGGTGAAGCTGCGCCGCCTGCGCAGCTTCGGCAAGGGCCGTCTGCTGGGGTCGAACTTCAAGCTGACGAAGCTGCAGTCCGCGGTCGGTCTGGTCCAGCTGCGTCGGCTGGAGGAGATGAACGAGCGCCGCATCGAGCTCGCCGAGCAGCGCGCCGCCCTGCTGGCCGACCTGGACGTGCCGGGTCTGCTGCTGCCGCCGAGCCTGGGCCGCGGCCACACCCACTACCTCTACAACCTGCTGCTGCCCCCGTCCTGGGGCACTGCGGGCCGGGACGAAGTGCGCCGGGTCCTGGCCGAGCAGCACGGCGTGGGCAGCGTTCCCGGCGACCGGCCCACCCACCTCGGGCACCGGCTCATCGGCGAGGCGACGGAGGGCCAACACCTGCCGATCGCCGAGCAGACCAGCGCCCGGCTCCTGCACCCATGCCTGCACCCGCAGATGAGCGATCAGGACAACCAGGACATCGCCAACGCGATCCGCAAGGCCGTGCTCCACGTCGCCGCCACGCTTCCCGCCTGACGCTCCGTCAGCATCCCGTGTCCCGGGGCCGGCCCGAACCGGTCGGCCCCGGCCCGACCTCTTCCCGAGGGAGCCCATGAGCGCCCGGCCCCTGACCGGAGTCACGGCCAGCACCGACGTCCACTCCAACCTGCAGCTGGCCCAGCCCCTGCTCGCGCACCTGCACCGGGCCCGCGCCGACCACCTCGTCGTCGACTGCGGGGACTGGTTCGAGGGGACCGGCTTCTACCAGCTCGGCGGCGGCACCGTCGAACGCCAGATCCTCACCCGTCTCTACGACGTCGTCGCCCCGGGCAACCACGGCTTCAGGCACTACCTGACCGACCCCAAGCTGCACCGGATCACCGTGTGCGCCAACGTCCTCGACGCCGACGCCCGCCCCGTCTTTCGCACCATCCACCGCGCGACCATCAGCAGCCGGCGCGTCGCCGTCACCGGCATCATGGGCCCCGAGGCATTCGACGCCGTCCGCATCGACCAGCGTCCCGGCCTGCAGCTGGCCGACCCCGCGACCACCCTGCGCGACCTGGCCGCCTGCACCCCGGACGTGGACGACTGGGTTCTGCTCTCCCACTCCGGCTTCGAGCACGACCTCGCCCTGGCCGCCGACTGCCCGCACCTCGGCCTGGTGTTCTCCGGCCACTGCCACACCGGACAGCGCAACCCCACCCCCGCCGGGCGCGCCCTAGTCGTCAAAGGCGCCGAGCGCGCCCACGGCTACGCCGAAGCCCACCTCGGCGCCGACGGCAGCTGGAGCGCCGGCCACGCCATCTACCCGAGCAGTGCCGCCCCCAACGCCCTGTCCGACCTCACCACCCGCATCGACCAGCTGGCCCGCCGCCTCGCCGAACCGATCGGCACCATCGCCCGCCCCTGGGCCGGCACCACCCCCGAGCGTCACGCCCTGCTCACCGCCGTCACCCGGCACCTGCACCACCAGCACCACCTGCCGGTCGTCCTCGCCGACTCCACCCTGCGTCCCGCGCCGCTCGGCACCACCCTGGCGCTGGGCGACCTACTCGCTCTGGAGCCGTACGCCAACCGCCTCGTCGTCGCCGAGGCCCCCTCCGACCTGGCGGCCTGGCTGGAGCGCATCAGCGCACCCGAGCTGGCCGGCCCGCTCGCCACCTGGCCGCTAGCCCCCGCCGAGACCGGCCCACAGCACGTGCTCACCAGCGACTACATCGCCGACACCTTCACCACCGGGCACCAGAAGCCGACCGGCCAGCTCGTCGCCGACGCCGTCCGCACCGTCCTGACCCACCTCCCGCGCAGCTGCGCCCACCCCGCACCGCGCACCGCCGCCCCCGTCCGCGACTGACCCGCCAACCCCCGCAAAGGACACCCCCTTGCCATCTACGTCGCCCCTAAGCGCCGAGACCGACCGGATCCGCCGCTCGGAGATCCTCCTCCACGGCCCCTACGACCTGGCGGGCAAGCCCGACCAGGCGTTGCGGGTGGTGTTCATGTCCTCGTACGGGTACGCCTACAGCTTGCTCGCCGGAGGGCCCGCTGCCCTCTACGACCTGATCAACCGCCGCCCGCAGGTGCCCGCCGTCGCCGAGCGGGCCGTGGCCTACGAGTGCCTGGTCGCGGATGCCAACCGCCTGCGTACCCCGGGCGGCGAGCCGTACCGCAGCATCGAGAACCCGGCCCCGGTCGCGGAGGCGGACATCGTCGGCGTCAGCGTCACCAACGCCGGGGACATGCACTCCGTCCTGCGCCTGCTCGACCTCGCCGGTATCCCCCGGCGCACCGCCGAGCGTGCTGCCGGCCGGCACCCGCTGGTCGTCGGCGGCAGCGGCGGACTGGCCAACCCCGAGCCGATGGCCGACTACCTCGACATCGTCGCCCTCGGCGACGCCGAACACTCCGTCCTGGAGCTGATCGACCTCGTCCACCGCAACCGCGACCTTGCGCGCACCGCGCTGCTCGAGCAGGCCGCCCGTATCCCCGGCCTGTACATCCCCTCCCTCTATGAGCACGACCTGCTGCCCGGCGGTGGCACCGCCGCCGTCCGCCCGCGCACCCTTACCGTGCCCGCCACCGCCCAGCCCCAGTACCTGACCGCCGCGGACCTGGGACCGGCGCACTTCACCTCGCCGATCAGCGACGGCAGCTGCGCCCTGGTCATCGCCAACCTCGGCTGCCGGCACTCCTGCCACATGTGCACGCTCGGGGTCCCGCAGTTCCGCAACGCCCCGATCGAGGAGCTCACCGCCTACATCGACACTCTGGAACGCCACCGCGTCCGCAAGATCATCATCTCGTCGCCGACCTTCACCCAGTACAAGCACCGCTACCAGCTGCTCGACCACATTGCCGCGTATGCCGATCGCGCCCCCGAACCGGTCAGCGTCATCATCGGTTCGGTGCGCGCCGACGAGGTCACCGCGCGCTACCTGGACGCCGTCGCCCGCGTTGACCCCGGGCACCTGTTCACCGAGCTGCAGCTGGACGCGCCCCGAGGGGTGATCACCATCGCGCCGGAGTTCGCCGCCGGCGACCTGGTGCGGATCTTCGGCAAGACCATGGACGAGACGCGGGTCGAGCGCGCGCTCGACCTGTGCCGCGGCCACAGCCACTTCGGGACCGTGATGCTGTACTTCATGGTCGGCGCGCCGGGCGAGACCGCCGAGGACCGCCTGGCCATCGCCGACTACGCCCACCGGGTCCACCAGCGCCTTCAGCGCAGCGACGCGGCGGTGATCGTCAAAATTCAGCAGTTCATGCCCAAACCCGGCACCACCTCGCAGCGCCTGCCGATGGCCGACCCCGACCTCGTGGACGACTGGATCACCGCGATCCGCAACCGGCTGACGACACTGGCCGGACCCGCCCACGACCGGTTCCGCGTCCTGTGGGGCGAGCGCAGCCGGCTGCTACTGGAGGCCGTCTGCGACCGTGGCGACCGCCGGATCGGCCACGTGCTGGAGACCCTGCACGACGCCGGCACCGACTTCACCTGCCTCACCAAGGCGCAGCTCGAAACGGCGCTGGCCGCCCACGGCCTCACCTTCACCCACCACCTGCGCGCCATCGCCGACAGCGAGGTGCTGGCCTGGCAGAGCGTCAACACCGTGCAGCCCGGTGCGGAGCAGCAGCTCGCCGCCGCCCTGCGCAACCGCCTGGCGGTGTCCGCGTGAGTCGGCGCCCCACCCCGCTGACCCTCGTTCCGGGCAAGCACACCCTGCCCTCCCTGGTCGACCCGGCCGAGCACGCCGCCTACATCCGCACCCGCCACCCGCAGGCCGACCTCGCCGCCACGGCCGGCACCGTCCTGGTCCACCAGCGCTCCGTACTGCGCCGCGCCCTGGACGGGCGCCAGGTCGAGGAGCTCGACCGGTGGGTGAGCGCGACACTCCACCTGGTGCGCTACCGCGGCAAGTCGATCGCCTTGTGCTCCTCGATCGGCCCCGGTGCCCCCGCCACCGCCCTGGTCGTCGAGCAGCTCACCGCCCTCGGCACCCCCGCGGTAATCTCGGTCGGCACCGCCGCCGCCCTGCGCCGCGACCTGCCGCCCGGCTCCCTGGTCATCTGCGACCGGGCGCTGCGCGGCGAGGGCACCTCCCGCCACTACCTTCCGCCGGCCGACTACGCCCACCCGGACCCCCGGCTCACCGCCGTCCTCGCCCGCGCCGTCGCCGACCACGGGCTGCGCCCGCGCCAAGGACCGGCGTGGACCACCGACGCGCTCTACCGCGAGAGTGCGACCGAGGCTCGCCTGTACGCCCGTCACGGCGTCCTTGCCGCCGACATGGAGGCGGCAGCCCTGTTCGCCGTCGGCCGCTACCGGCGCCTTCCCGTCGCCGCCGCCTTCGCGATCGCCGACTCCCTGATCGACCGCACCCCCCGCACCGACCACCCGTCCACCGCCGACGGCCTCGACCTCCTGCTCGCCGCCGCCCTGGACGCCCTCGCCACCTGCGCGAGTGCCGAGCAGGGGCCCCCGGCCACTAGGGTGGGGCCTCGCAAGGACGTGAAGGAGGAGCAACGTGGCTGACCAGCCCGGCCTGTTCACCGTCCTCGAAGGCACCGACGGAAGCGGCAAGAGCGCCATCACCGAGCAGCTGGTTGCCGCGCTGCGCGCCGCAGGGCACACCGTTCGCCGCCTCGATCGCGCCCGGCCGACCGGAGAGACGGCGCACGCCGCCCTGGTGCGCGCCGTCAACGAGCTGTTCCGCTCGCCCACTGCGACCGCGGCCGGCTGGGAGCACCTGAGCCTCGCCGCTGCGGCGCAGTACCACTCCATCCTGCACGCGCAGGTCGTACCCGCCGTGGCGGCGGGCGAGATCGTCATCGCCGACAGCTGGTGGGACAAGACTTGGGTGCGGCTGGGCCTGGAGGCCGAAATCGTCCAGCACCTCGACGAGCACCGGCGCCGGGCGCTCCAGGAGTGGCAGCAGGCGCTGCTGCCGCCCAGCCCCCTGCCCGTGCACCAGCGCCTGACCGTCCTGATCGACACCCCGATGCGGGACCGGATCGCCTGGTACCAGGCCGCGGGCTGCCCGGACGCGGTGCTCGGCCGCACGGGGGTCCTGACCCGCGAAACCGAGGAGTACGGCGAGTTCACCGAGCGCATCGCCACCGGCCTGCGTGAGCTCGCCGCCCGGCACCGCTGGCCCGTCGTCGCCAACGGCACCCACCGCACCGCCGCGCAGGCGGCCACCGACCTGTGCGCCCTGATCGAGCAGCGCACCCGATCCGCCGTCCATGCCCCGGAGCCCGTATGACCAGCAGCCCGAAGCCCACCGTCGACGCCATCGTGCTGACGATGAATGACCGCCCGCAGGAGTTCCCCCGGGCGATGGCCTCGCTCCTCGCCCAGGAAGGCGTGGACCTGCGCGCGGTGATCGTCGGCAACGGCTGCGAACCCGACTACGTGCCCGACGGCGTCGCGGCCGTCACCCTGCCGGAGAACCTCGGCATCCCCGAGGGCCGCAACGTCGGGGCCGACGCCCTCGCCGGTACCGACGCGGCGGAGTTCCTCTTCTTCTTCGACAACGACGCCATCCTGCCCGAGCGCGATGTCCTGGCCCGGCTCGTCGAACAGGCCCGTCGCCACCCGGAGGCCGCCTACATCCAGCCCCGGATCGCGGACCCCGACACCGGGGTCACCGTGCGGCGCTGGGTTCCGCGCCTTCGGGCCGGGGACCCGAGCCGGCCCGGCACCGTCACCGCGATGGCCGAAGGCGTCATCCTGATCCGCCGCAGCGACTTCGGGCGCGCCGGGCGTTGGCCGGGCCACTTCTTCCTCTATCACGAAGGCTTCGACTTGGCGCTGCGGATCTGGGACCTGGGCCGCACCGGCTACTACGCTCCGGAGATCATCGTCCACCACCCGGCCAGTGACCCGGCCCGCCACGCCCTGTACCTGCGCCTGGTCGCCCGCAACAGGGTCTGGGTCGCCTTCCGGCGCCTTCCCGCCCCGCTCGTCCCGATCTACATCACCTCGTGGATCGTCATCACGTCGCTACGCATGCGGCGCGACCGTGCCGCCCTGGCCACCTGGTTCAAGGGAATGCGGGAAGGCCTGCACGGCGGGCACGGCGAGCGCCGCCCGATCTCGTGGACCACGGTGTGGCGCCTGACCCGGGCGGGGCGTCCCCCGATCCTGTGACGGCCGGCCCCGAGCGGGCGGCGCCTACCCGGCGCCGCTCACGCCGGCACCGGCGCGCGGTTGTTCCACCGCTCCTCCTGCGTCCGGTCACGCAGCGGTGCAACCAGCCACGGCACCAGCCGCGGCACCGGCACCGCATCCAGCTGCTCGACGGGGTACAGCAGACCCCGCTCGTCCAAATCGGCGGTCCAGACCGCGAACCGGGCGTTCGGCGCGGCCGGGTTGACGCCGATCTCGCCCTTCGGGCCGCAGGCGCCGTTGAAGGGCACACAGATGCCCTCGGCGTTCCAGTACGTCCACGCTTCCAGCGCCTTGACCTGCTCGAAGACGTGGTACAGCTGCGGGTAGCGCTCCAGCAGGCGCACCTCGCGGAAGAGCAGCTGACCCAGCAGGTGCGGTGCCGCGGCGGCCAGCTGGTCGGGGCTGATCCGCTGGAAGGAGACGTCGCGCACATCCTGGCCCGGCGCGAGGCCGGTGGCGGCGAACTGGTGGGCAACGCGCCGCCGCACGTAGGCGGCGACCCCGCCGGCGAGGCCGGGCTCGATACGGCCGACGAGGCCGAGCAAGCGCGCGTGGCCGGGCTGGAACTGGCCGAGGTCGAAGAGGGTGCCCATACTGGCCACGGCGTCGAACGCCAGCTGCTTATAGAGGTGGTTGTTCAACTCCCCGTACTCCGCGCACTCCTGGGTGGCGCGGCTGCGGGAGTGGAGCATCAGGTACTCGGCGACAGCCTCGAAGTAGAGGTAGCCGAGGAAGGGGACGATGGGGACGGCGTCGGCGAGGGCGTCGACGAAGGGCTGGTCCTCGCCCTCCTGGCCGGCGGCCTCGCGCAGCACCAGGTCGAGCAGCGCCGCGGTGGCGTGGACCCGGTCCGTGACCGAGCGCGTGACCTGATCCTCTTCCGCAGTGGTAAGGATGTGGCGGAACGCCTGGTAGGTGCGCAAGTGGACGGCGCCCAAGCGCAGGTAGTCCAGCCCCTTCACCGGGCCGGGCCGGTCGGGCACCACCTCGATGACCAACGGGGTGCTGCCGCGGCGGCTGTCCAGGTCGCTGCGGCTGCCCAGCATGTGCGCGCCGAGGTTGTGCGGACGCAAGGCGCCGCCGGTCAGCGGGGTGAGCGGGGCGCCATAGACAGCGCCAACCAGGCAGCCGGTGGAGGCCAGGAGCTGGCCGCTGGCGCGCACCTGGTCCAGGGAGCGGGTCAGGTGCAGGAGGCGCACCGGGGCACCGGCGGCGAGGGTGCTCAGCAAGGCGTTGGCGTGCAGAAGGTGCCCGTTGGGGGCCTGCTCGAGCTGCCCGCGCCACTCGGCTTCGCCGGCGGCCAGGCCAGCGGGCGCCGCCCGTCGAGGCGCAGCGCTGAAATCGGTGTGGGCGTGGTCCCATTCGGTGTGCACGGCCTCTTCTCCTGCTACGCGGGCAGCACGGCGTCGAGCGCCTGCCGCAGGGCTTGGTGGTTGGTGGCGCCGTCGAGGCGGGCCTGTTCGCTGTGGACCAGGAGGTCGTGGGCGAGCGGGGGTGCCCAGGCGGGGACGGGCCGACGCAGCCGGGCCGGGTCGGGCCACCAGCGCTCCAGCGGCAGCCGGTAGCGGTCGAGGGCATCGGCGGCCTTGAGCAGGTCGACGGCCTGGCCATGTTGCCGGTCCGCAGTGGTCTGCTCGTCGGTGAACGCGCTGTGGGGGACGTCGTGGAGGGCGACGGCGGTGACCGCCTCGGCCGTGAGCCCGGTGCCGGCCATGCCGAATGCTTCGATCACAGCGTCGGCCTGGTCGGTGAGCCAGTCGGCGGCGCGCTGGCCGTGGCCGGGGTCGTCGCGGTCGTTGTGGCGGCGGCAGTCATGGCACGCGGCTGCGATCGCGAGCGCGCGGGCCCGTTCGGGCCCGACGCCGTGGGCCGGAGCAAGGAGTTGGACAAGGACGGCGACGCGGGCGCCATGCCGCACCCCGTGGATCGACTCGGCGGCCCGGGCGTGGGCGAACCAGGCCACGTTGGGAACGAACAGCGTCGGGCGCTCCGTAGTGCGATGCCGTGGCGCGCTGTCGGGGGGCCGGTTGCACGCGATCCAGGACAGCGTCGCCGGGTCCAGGACCTGATGGTCGGGAAGACGGCCAGCCAACGCCAGCGTGCGCAGCGTCAGGTCCGCCGGCAGTTGCTCGGAGGAAGTCATTCAGGGGCTCCAGGAAGAGGTGGCGCGGGCAGGGGACAGTCGGCTGCTCCGGCTCATGCCGCGCCGCCTCGCCGCGCGGGGTGCGCAGAGTGGCGGCGCGACGGGCAGGGCCGGTGCGCTCAGCGCCAGAGGGCGTGCAGCGCGTCGATGACCCGCCGCACGTCGGCGGCGGTCATGGCCGGGTAACACGGCAGGGACAGCTCCCGAGCGGCGACCCGCTCGGTGACGGGCAGGTAGGTCTCGAGGTTGCGGTAGGCGGCAAGCCGGTGCACCGGCTTGAAGTGCACGCTGGTGCCGATCCCGTGCACGTCGCGCAGCGCGTCGGCCACCGTGTCCCGGGTGCGGTCGGCGGCCGGGTCGATCAGCACCGGGTACAGGAACCAGCCGTGCCGGACTTCCTCCAGGACGGTCGGCAGGCGCAGTCCGGGCAGGCCGGCCAGCGAGTGGTCGTAGGCGGCGGCGATCCGGGCCCGGGCCGCGGTGAAGTCCGCCAGCTTCTCCCACTGTCGCAGGCCGACCGCCGCCGTGATGTCGGGCATCGTGTACTTCAGGCCCGGGACGGCGACGTCGTACTCGGCGGTGCGCCGCTCGCCGTGCCGGCGCCAGGCGGAGGAGTCGATGCCGTGGCGGCCCAGCAGCCGGGCCTGCTCGACGAGGTCGCCGCGGCCAGCGAGCAGGCCGCCCTCGCCGCAGGTGATGACCTTGTTGGCGTAGAAGGAGAAGACGGTCAGGTCGCCGACGGAGCCGGCCCGGGCGCCGTCGCGCCAGGCGTGCAGGGCGTGGGCGGCGTCCTCGATCAGCAGTAGCTGGTGGTTGTCGGCCAGCTTGCGAAAGGCGGCCAGGTCGCAGGGCTGGCCGGCGTAGTGCATGACGGCGATCGCCTTCGTCCGGGGGGTGATCGCCGCCTCGGCCGCCGCCGGGTCGAGGTTGAAGGTCACCTGGTCGACGTCGGCGAACACCGGGGCGGCGCCGCACTGGACCACGGCGTTGGGCACCGCGCAGAACGTCAGGCTCGGCGTGATCACCTCGTCGCCGGGCCCGATCCCGGCGGCGAGCAGGGCCAGGTGCACGGCTGCCGTGCAGGAGGAGACCGCGAACGCGTCCTGGGCGCCGAGCGCCTCCCGCACCGCCTCCTCGAACCGGGTGGCCTTGGGCCCGTGGGTCAGCCAACCGGAGCGAAGCGTGTCCAGGACCTCCGCTTCCTCCTCCGGGCCGATCGAGGGGCGGTTCCACGGCAGGAACGGCACGGCGGCTACCGGCCGGGCCGGCATGTCGATGCTCATGCCTGCCCCCACGCCCTCGCGTACTCGGTGCCGTAGCGCCGGCAGTCGGCGGTGTCCAGGCGCCTGGTCTTCCCGGCGGCGAAGGCGGCGATCAGGCCACGGTGGTTGTCGTACTGGGCCTGCGCGGGGTCGGCGACCTGGCCGGTCAGCACCAGGTCGGCGACCTCGCGCGCCCCGTCCTTGAGAGTCGTGGAGCACGCGCCGGGCAACGCACGCTGGAGCCGGGCGAAGGAGACCCGGTAGTCGCGGGCGTCCGTCTCGTCCCGCTCCGGGCCGCGGTCGATCGCCGCGCCGGGCACGACCTCGGCGACCGTGGCGGCGATGTCGCCGATGGTGTAGTTCTCCGGGTCGCTGCCCACGTTCCAGGCACCGGTCAGGCGCTGGCCCAGCACCCCGGCCAGGACCTGTGCCACGTCCCCGACGTGCACCAGCGGCCGGCGCTGGGAGCCGCCGTTGAGGGGGATGCGGCCGGTAAAGGCGGCGGTGGCGGCCATCTTGTTGACCACCGAGTCCAGCCGCTGGCGGGGCGAGGAGCCGTGGACCGTGGCCAGGCGAAGGCTGGTCAGCGCGCAGTCCGCACCGAGCACATCGGGCAGGCGCCGTTCGGCCAGCACCTTGGTGCGGGCGTAGATGCCCAGCGGGTTGGGCTCGGTGTCCTCGTCGACGGTGCCCTCGTGCAGCCCGTAGACGCTGCACGAGGAGAAGAACACGTAGTGCCCGACGCCGGACGCCGCAGCGGCCTCGGCGGCGATCATCGGGGAGGCGTAGTTGAGTTCGACCGCGAGCTGCTCGTCCACCTGGCTGGCGGGCTCGCCGACGATCCCGCCCAGGTGCACCACGGCGTCCGCGCCGGCGCTGGCCTCGGCCAGCAGCGCGGCGTCGCGCAGGTCCCCGCGCACGAACCGGGCGGTGCGCGGCAGCAGGACGGTGGGGTCGTCCTCGCGGTGGTAGATCAGCCCGTCCACCACGGTGACCTCGTGGCCCAGCGCGGCCAGGCGGTGGGAGGCGACGGTGCCCAGGTATCCGGCACCGCCGAGCAGTACGACTCGCATCAGGATGATCCTTTCGGTCAGGCGGCCAGCACGGCGGCGCCGGCGGCAGCGGGGGCGGTAAACCAGTCCGGGACGGCCCCGGGGGTGGCCTTCAGCCAGGCCACGTACCGGTCGATGCCGTCGGCGAGACGGATGCCGGGCTGCCAGCCGAGGAGGGCGGCGGCGCGGCGGGTGTCGGCGTAGCCGCCGAGCGGGTCGCCCTCGGGCCTGGGCGTCTCGACGAAGGCGGCGCCCGGGTAGTGGGCGGCGATGAGTTCGGCGATCTCCCGGACCGTCGTGGGCACGCCGGTGCCGACGTTGACCGTCTGTCCGGCCATCTCGTCGGTGACCAGGGCCAGGATCGTGGCGTGGGCGATGTCGTCGACGTGAACCATGTCCCGCACCTGCCGGCCGCCGCCGTTCAGCCGGATCGGGCGGCCGGTGTGGGCGGACATCGCCATCCACGGCACCATCCACGAGTGCGAGGCGGGCTTGGGCACCTGCGGGTCGCCGTAGACGGAGAAGTACCGCACCATGGCGTGCTCGGTGCCGGTGCCCTCGAGCATCAGCCGCACCTGGTGCTCCGCCCAGACCTTTGTGTTGGCGTAGACGGAGATCGGGGTGAGCGGCCGGTCCTCCGTGAACCGCGCCGGACCGTCTCCCGCAGGAGTGCCGTCGCCGTACACGGAGGCGGAGGACACGAACACCAGCCGCTTCACCGCGGTCTCAGTGACGGCGTCCAGCAGCGTCTGGGTGCCGTGCACGTTGCTGGCGAAGGCGATGTCCGGGTTGCGCGTGCAGGCCGCGACGTCCGCGTACGCAGCGGCGTGGATCACGAAGTCCGCTCGGCCAGTCAGCCACTTGACGGTGGCTCGCTCGCGGACATCCCCAAGGACGACCTCGGCCGCGTGCCGGTCCACCTCGAACCGGTCGCGCACCGCGTGCGGGTAGGCGTCGAAGCTGTCCAGGACGAGCGGGTGGGCCCCGTGCGAGGCGAGCTGGGCAACGATGCGGCTGCCGACCAGGCCGCCGCCGCCGGTGACCAGCACGGTGGCTCCGGCCAGCCGCCGCGTACGTGAGTCTGACGGTGCGTCAACCATGAGGGAATTTCCTCCCCTTGGAGTGCGTGAATCTGTTCCGTTAGTCAACCCCCGGCGCCGACACGGAGGTACCGTGTTCCCCCGCTCATCACGTTCATCCTGTTCATGATCATCAGTGGGGGTGCGAATTGTCGGCACCAAAGAGGCCCAACCGGCAACTGGCCGCCGTCCTCCAAGAAGCTGGGTTCACGTACGAAGCCCTGGCCAGAGCGGTCAGGGCGCTCGCCATTGAAGCGGGAGTGAAGCTGGGAACCTCCCGATCGGCGGTGCACTCCTGGGTGGTCGCCGGCGCCATCCCGTCCGGGCTAACGCCCACCTACGTTGCCGAGGCACTCAGCAGGAAGCTCCGACGGCGCGTGACAGTCGCCGAGATCGGTCTAGGCTCAGACGTCATCGGGGACACGAACGCCCCGGACCCCCTGGCCGCCGCTTCCGATCTCGGGAGGCTCATCGTGCACAACCGCCGGGACTTCCTCTCCCTCGCGTTCTCCGCCGGCGCCGTTCTCTTCCCGCTCAACTACGACCCCCAGGCCGCTGCCGCCGCCCTACGCGCCACAGCCACAGGCCACCGCGTCGGCATCGACGAAGTCGCCACCGTCCGCCAGTTCACCGAGATGTTCCGCACCGCTGACGAGCGCCTCGGCGGCGGCCACGGACTCGTCGCCATCGCGTCGTTCCTCAACGACGTCGTCACCCCGATGCTCAACGGCACCTTCCCGAACGACCAAGTCCGCCGAAGCGCCTTCGGAGCCGGAGCCGAGCTGGCCACTCTGGTCGGATGGAAGTGCCACGACCTCGGCCGCGAGGGCGCAGCCCAACGCTTCTACCAACTCGCCTACCAATTCGCATGCGAGTCCGACCCTGCCGGTCACAGCGCATGGGCCATGCGCGCCCTTACCCACCAAGCCCTCGACATCGGCCACCCGGCAGGCACCATCGACGTCGCCGAAGCCGCGCTGGCGCGCGCACGCGGCCGAGTCTGCCCGCAAACCGAGGCCCTGCTGCTCATCACTGCCGCCCGAGCGCACGGTGCCAGCGGGAACGGCCCGACCGCCGCCGCCCTCATCCTCGCCGCGGAGGACGCCATGCTCGCGAGCAACGATGACATCCCCGCTTACGCTGCGGCGGCCGGCCCGGCCGCCGCTGTGGTCGCCTCCCACACCGGGCGAACGCTAACCGAGATGAAGGATCACGCAGCAGCGGAACGGCACTACCGCACGGCGCTGAACAAGCGGGTCCCGGGCACCTACCACCGGGTCCGCGGCATCACGTTTGCCAACATCGCCAAGTCCGTTGCCGCTCAGCACCGACACGAGGAAGCCGTCGGGCTGTGGAGCCAGAGCCTCGACCTCATGGACGGCGTCATCTCCCGCCGCAACGGCAAGGAACTGGAAACGATGCGCTCGAACCTCGCCCTCTACGCACAGAGGGGGATCCCCGGCGCAGCCGAGCTCTCACAGCGAGCCGCCTCCATAACCGCCGTGTGAGCGCCCCCGCCACCAGCCCCGTCTGAGATGTGGTGGTCGGTTCCCATCTACACGGTGAAGTAGGCGATGAAGTACTGGCGGAAGGCGACTGCAAGGCCCATCGTCACGCAAAAGGACCCGGCCGGGCCGACGCCCCGGGCGACGGTCTGGGCGGTGCCGATCAGCAGGTGACCTTCCTGGAATTCACCGCATAGGACGTTGCTGAACACCTTCGGAGAGAGCCGGGGTACCGATAGGCGAGACTGTTCACGGTCGACGTCCCCGTCCGAGGCGGCCCGATCGCTGCCCGATTTCGCTCACCTCGCGGTCCAGTAGTCCAGGCAGCGCCGGCGGCGGTTGCCTGCCCCGCCCCGCGCTGGCGCCCCGGTGGAGGGCACCGTTCGTAGTTGTACCGGCATCCCCGGGCCTGCCATCCTGGTCCAGCCGAAAACTAGGGGAGTGCTGTGGTCGCCGATCGCCGAAGCTGGATCTCGTTCGAACGCCATCGTGACGCCTTCGCGCCAGTATCCGTCGCACAGTCGCTCGCTGCCGGTATCGGCATTGTCGGGGTGACGGCCGTCAGCGCCACCGTTGCATTTTTCGTCACGGAGTGGAATCTCGAACAGTGGCATCCGACCCAGGCGTTCGGGTTCGCGTTGAAGGTTCTCGGCTTCTATCCGCTCCTCCCAGGATTCTGTGCGCTCGTCCTTTCGGTGGTTGCGACCTGGGTTTCCGTGGCGGGTGTGTTCGGCAAGGGCGGCTCCCACGAGGATGACGACCGCTGCACGTGCCGCAGGTGTCGCTGGAGCTACTGGGTTGCGCTGGATCTGCGCAGGCTGCTGCGCCCTGCCAGGTCAGTGGTCATGACGGCGGTAGCGGCTCTGCTGGTCGGGCTGGCGGCCGATGCGGCCACCGCTGCGGGCCTTGGCCTCTTCCGCCTGGCGGATGGGCAGGCGATGGCCCTAAGGATCGCCGCGGGTCTCCTTGGCTTTGTCTTGTTTATGGCTGGATTCGTCGCCCACATCGCCAACGTCCCCTGGTCGCTTCTGTCGACCTTCGGCGTATTCGAATCCTGGAAAGACCGGAAATGGTGGCAGAAGAACGGGAACGCTCCGGAGCTGGCCGCCCTGACCGCGGCACTCGATCCCAATAACGCGCAAGAGCAGCTTTTCCAGAATTTCCTGAAGTCAAATACGCTTCCCCGGAATATCAACGGAGAGGGAGAGACCCCGGAGACGTACCGGCTGCTCGGGGTCGATGCGGAGTGGACCGCCCCGGCAGACTCGCTCGGGCTGGTGCCGGCGACGTGGCCCGAAGGCTGGGAGCTCGTCCGCCAGGAGCTCGGGTTCTTCTGGTTCCAGCTACTCGATGAGGCGGGCACGCCGATGGTCGAGGGGCTGGTCAACAGCAAGGTGTACGACCCGCGGGCGTTCCTACGCCTGACCGCCGCCGGACGACAGGAGGCCCGACGGGTGTGGCGCGGCCTGCCGGAGAGCCAGCGGGCCCTGGTGCAGCAGCGCGGCGGTCCGTGGAAGCCGGCGCACCGGACGGTGGAAGCTGGCCCGCGCTTCGGCGAGGGAGACAACTACCCTCTGGTCGCCGCCCGGCTCCGGGCCAAGGGCTGGAACGTTGGCAAGGAGTCGGCCACCGGTATCCAGATCACGCTCTCCGACGCGGCGTCCGCTTGGACTGCCGAGCGTGAGGCGGGGGAGAGCTTCTGGCTGCTTCCCAGCGGGACTGACGCGCCGCGGACGGGCTGCGCCGACGCCGGATCCTATCCGTGGTATCCGCAGGCAACACGCGCCTCCTGGCAGAACCCGGGTGCGATTGCCGATGAGGTCGACCAGATCCTTCGGCAGGGCTACCGCGAGGAACTGTGCCCGGATGGCGAAGACGCCGACGTGGTCTAGAAGGTCCTGACCGGCCTGGCCCAGACGCGACGCTCTACGAGATGCCCGGCGGCTTCACGGAGGAGGCCACGACCCCGGCGTGACGGCCGCACGCGAGCTCCTGGAGGAAACCGGCTACAAGGGCGACCCCGAGCCTGCCGGCTCCTGCTGGGACGATGCCGGATCGACCGCCAAGCGCCACGCCTACGTCGCCCGCAACTGCGTCCGCGTCGCCGAACAGAAGTTTGACGAGATGGAGTTCGTCTCCGTCGAGCTGATCGAACTCGACGAGTTCAAGAAGGTCATGCGGGCTGGCCTGATGACCGACGTCGAGCTCGCCTACCTCGCTCTCGACCACCTCGGCCTCCTGTAGCCGAAGCGGCAACGTTGGCCGCCTTCCCGTCTACACGGTGAAGTAGGCGATGAAGTACCGGCGGAAGGCGACCGCAAGACCCATCGTCACGCAGAAGGCCCCGGCCGGGCCGACGCCCCGAGCGACGGTCTGGGCGGTGCCGATCAGCAGGTGATCGGCCGCGTAGATGGAGCCCATGCACAGACCCAATCCGACGAGCAGGAGAAGGGGCAGGCGTAGCCCCGGGGTGATCAGCGAGGGGCTCCGGCGTCGAAGACGCCCGCTGGAGACCGTAACCATGGGTCTTCCTCCTGTCCTTCGTCGGTTCAGGTTACCGGCGCGCTTGGGCCGTGCGATGCCGAATGGCACACGCCGATGTGTGGGGCGGACCAGCGGGCCGCCGGTAGTCGGCGGCCTCAATCCGCGACCGCTTCCAGGAAGTCGGCGTACCGTGCCAGCGCCAGGCCGAGCTCCTCCCGGCCGGCACTCTCCGGCGGGCTTGCCCGCCACAGCTCGATCGCGCACCGCCGGATCTCGTGTTCCTCGTAGCTCGGCGGCCCGGCCTGGAGGGTCGGGTCACACAGGGGCAGGAGGCCGGTCAGGATGCTCCGCGCGGCTGCGGACTCGGGGTGCCGGGCGGCCCGGCGGGCGACGGCGCCCACGCGGCTGATGCTGGTGGTCCGGCCGACTGTCCGGGCCGTCAGCTCCAACCACCGCTCGTCGCCCAGGCCCTCCCGGTACGCGAAGTCGCCGGCCCCGTGCAGGTGTCCGGCGGTGCCGGGGAGGTCGAGGGCGAGGACGTGCTCCCAGAACTGTGCGGCGTTGTCGAAGAAGGCCACGTTGTTCTCGTCGGCGGCCTGCGGCAGGACCCAGGCCGTCCTGCTCAGGAGTTGCGAGACCGCCGCCGGTGCGCCGTCGCCCGTGCTGAGGAGGGAGAGGAAGTCCTGCTGCCCACCGAGCGCGTCGGCGTCGACAACCAGGACCGCGGCGCAGACCTCTACGGCGGTGGGGTGGACGTGGGGACGGCGCAGGCACGCGGCGAGCTGTGCGCGGTCGAGGTGCCGGAGCAGGGCGACGCTGGCGGGGCCGAAGCGGTGGGTGATGAGTGCGGTGATGGCGGGCGGCGACGGCTGCTCCAGGTCGAACAGCTGCGTCGCGCGGTCGTCGGCCCACTGGGGGGCTTGGTCGAGGATGGCCGGGAGGTGGCTGCCGATCACGGCCATGACGCGGTCGTCCGACCCATCGGCGAGCAGGGTCTCCAGAAGGCCGTCGACCGGCGGCGCCACCTCTGCCGGCGGCACTGCACAGGCCAGGCCCCACGAGATCAGGGCGTCCAAGGCGATTCCGCCCAGCTGGCTGTCTGCGACCCGCAGTGGATCGGCCGTTGAGCGCGTCGGTGCGCTCCAGGCGGCGACGATTGCCTCCAGCCACGGTACGTAGGACTCTTCCAGCGCTCCGAGGTCGATCCCGAGCGCCCACGACTCACGCAGCAGCAGAGCCATGGCCAGTTCCGCCTCCCCGCGCTCGTCGTCCGCCAGGCCGGTGTCCGCGGCCAGAACGTCCCAGAGGGCTTCGGCGGCCGCGCCGGCGGTTGCCGCGCGGTCCGGGAGCGGGCACGGCGTGGAAGCGATGGGCGTGCGCAGCGCCGCGAGGTAGGCGCGCTGGAGGGGCGGTTCCTCGAGGGCGCCGACGACGGCCGGCACCGAGGCAGCCCACGCGGTCGGCTCGGTCGCGATGAGCTGGCCCAGGACGATCCGGGCGTAGTCGGGGGAGAGGTCACCGCAACGCTGCCGGGCGAGGAGCTCGGCGGCTGCCGCGGGGGCGCCCTTGGCCGTCACCAGGGGCGCGATCTGCTGGGCGGTGGCCCTGAGCGGATCGAGGTAGGGGATCGGCCGGAGGCGGGGGAGAGGTCGTCGTGGCGGAGGCCCGAGGAGCGCGCTCACGGCGTCGACCACCGGCTGCAACGGTTCCAGGACGGCGGGCGGCAGTACGGGGGCGAGCGACCACGCCGCTGACCAGCCCTTCGGGGCTCTCTTGTCCGGCCAGGTGGCCAGCGCCTCGATGCCTGCGGCGAGTTCGTCCGGCGTCGGGGCCGGTCCGAGGGCGGTGGCGAGTACCGCCTCCAGATTCGGCCGGTCGTCCGCCGGGCGCCGCTCGAGGGCCGCGGCCACGAAGTCGACCCAATCGGCGGTGACCCGCACGACGTCGCCGATGCGGGAGAGCAGGTCGAGCGCCCGCCGGTCCCAGTCCTCGCCGCTTCCGGGTGGAGCGGGCACCTCCAGGAGGTGCACGGCGACCATCCGGTCAGCCCATCGGCGGGGGCCGGGCAGGGCGTCAGCCCACGGCGCGGTGCGCTGGTCCAGCCTGACCCCGTTCAGCGCCTCGGTGCGCGCGAAGTCCAGCTGGGCCCGGGCGAGGATTCGCTCAACCGCCGGTCCGTGATCGTCGGCGACTACCACGTGCCGGAGGTCGTCCACCATGTCGAGATCGGCCGGCAGGCGGTCGTCGTGGCCGGCCTCCGGGGCCAGCCCGGCCGCCATGCCCGCAGCCAGCGCCTCGCGGACCGCGCGCGCCGGCACCGCGGGCTCGGTCCCGTCCGGCGGGTACGCGGCCGCCTGGAGCTCGACCAGGTTCTGCTGGATCTCCCAGCGGTTGGTGTCCGGGGTGTCGAGCAGGTGGACGAGCAGGTGCTGGGCGACGGAGACCCACGCGCGGTCGCGCTGGCCGGCCGGAATGTCGATGAGCCAGACGATCAGGAGCGGTTGCAGGGCGTCGAGGGCCTGCGGGGATGTCGCGACGGCCTGGACAAGAGACGACGACGGTGCGCCGATGGCGCGGGCCACACGCAGGAGGCCGTCCAGCACTCGCGGATCGGCGCTGGTGAAGGCCTCCTGGTGCTCTATCAGCCAGGCGAGAACCTTCTGGGGTTCGGCGGCGGCGACGCGCTGGAGGTAGGGCTGGGCCGGCCATCGGTCGGCCTCCGGGAGGAGCCGTGCCTGGTCGAGGAGGTCCAGCCAGTGCGGGCTTTCGGCGTGGGTGAAGAAGTAGCGGACGGCTCGCCGCTGGTGCAGGCGCGCCACGGCTTCGACGTCCTCGGCCGTGGGGGCGTCGGTGCGCACGAGGGCCACCAGGATGGGGGCGAGGTCGGGAAGGTCGAGGACCAGCTGCTCGACATGGGCGACGACCTGCTCGAAGAGCATGCGTGTACCCGCTTCGCCGTCCGCAGCCTTGCCGTGCAGGACCGCCGATGAGTCCCGGTAGAACCGCGCCCATGCGCGGATCGCCTCCGCCTCGCCCGGCCCCGGACTCTCCTGCGTCCACCGCTGGACCAGGTGCGCGATCTGACGGTTGCGGAACGCCCCTGGCTCGCTCTTCTCGCGCTCAAGGTAGGTGAACGCCGCCCGCAAGCCGGCCAGGCCGTCCGGCGCCGCGCCGTTCGGGTCCGTGCCAGCGCCAGACTTCCGGGCGTGGTGGAGGCGGGCGAGCACATCCAGGAGCGGCCGCTGATCCTCGGGCCTATCCGGCAGCGCGCTCAGGCCGGCGACCTCGGTGAGGAGCTCGCGCACTGCGGCGTACTCCGGTCCCGGATCGCCCGGGTCCGGGAGGCGCTCGGACGGCATCTTGATCAGGGGCTGTAGGGCCCTGCCGATGCCGGCCCTCGGGTCCAGGTGCTCGGGCGGCTCCTCGCTGGTGTCGAGGGCCGCGAGCAGCTTGTCCATCGGCTTCGTCGGTCCGGTCGGCCGCCGCAAGAACGCCCGCAGCTCCTTGAAGACCTGTTCCTGAGCGTCACGGATGCCCTCGAACTCCTCGCCGGCCTCCTTGAGCAGGCTGTCGATCGCGGAGCGGCACGAAGCCAGCGCGCCCTCGAACGGCTGCGCCCAGCGATGGGCCTCGGCCAGCTTCTGCTGGGCATCCCGCAGGTGGCCCAGGGCCCGCTGCCCGTTCGTGCCGAGAGCGGTCAGGGCCTGCGCGATCCGGGAGCCGTCGGCCAGGCGGTCGGGTTCAGCGCCCCGGTCGGGCGCGCCGTCATCGGTCACCGGCCCACGCTATCGGGTTCTTCCGGTGCGTCGGAGGCCCCGCCGTCGAGCCAGCGGCGAGACCAGCTGCCGACCGCGGGCGGCGGTGCGGTCCGGGAACGGCGGTTGTCGGACCTGATCGGTCTTCCGGCCCGCGCCGGGCGGCCCGCTGATCGGCACCGCCCGCGTCCTCGAGAAGTCGGGCGAGACCGCTGCGCATGTCCGTGCGGGGCGCGGTTGGACCTTCGGCTGCGGCCTCGGGCGCTGGGGGACCGATCAGGCCTGGCGATCCGTGCCGGCGCGGGTTGTATGTCCCGCGCGGTGTACCGCTTGTAAGTGTCCTTCGGCCGGGCGCCCCACGGCGAAATTCCAAGATCTTTTGCGGGCTTTCCGTGGGCGTCCCCTGCGGGTGCCATGCTGATCACCATGACGAACAGTGACAGCATGGTCGCGACCCGTGGCGAAGCGTGGTTCGAGTGGGCCGGCCTCGCCCTTGTCGGGATGCTCGTGTCGGGCCCGTACTTGTACTACCTGGCGACGACGTCGTGGTTCGTGGCCCAGCGCTACGACGCCAACAACCTGTTCTGGTGGCTTCTGCCGGTGGTGTTGGTCGGCGGGAACGTGTCGGCGGCGGCCCGGATCGGCGGGAACGCCTTGGCCTCCTGGGGGGTGCGCCTGCTCTTCGCCGCGCTCGCGGCCGGCGCTTTCTTCGGATACCTGCACGGCCACCTCGGCGAGTTGGAGGCACCGGTCGTGCAGTGGGTGTGGCCGCCCTGTGGCGCGGTGGCGGGCATGTTCGGGCTCCAGATCGTCCGGCTGTCCGCCGCACGCCGGCCCTGGCGCCCCGTGGGCAGCGAGACGCGATAGCTGCTCGGTCTCACGCGTACCGGACCCGCCCCGGTGATCACATCCCGTCCAGCGGCGTGGGGCGCCAGCTTGCGGAACCCGGGAAGCTGTCGCTGTGTCAGCTCGGCAGCCTGCGGCGGCCAGTCTCGGCACGCGCTGGCGGGCGAGATGGTCGTACGACGCCGCGGCCGCACGACCATCGCCGGAGCAGCCGCTACTTCGCAGATTCCTTGAGCTTGGAGCCGGCCGTCGCCTTGACGCTGTAGCCGGCCGGAATTGAGATCGGCTCGCCGGTCTGCGGGTTGCGGGCGGTTCGCGCAGCCCGGTGGGTGCGCTCCAGGGTCAGGAAGCCCGGGACCGTGAGCTTCTCCTCGCCCTTCCTGACGGTCTCCCCGGCGATCTCGACGAACGCTGCGAGGACCGCTTCGGCGTCCTTCTTTGCGATCTTGGCGCGGTCGGCGAGAGCTGCGACCAGTTCGGTGCGGTTCATCGTTCTCACTTTCGATCATGTAACTCGGAGCCAGCCGTATGCTGCCAGATGGCCTGGCCAATAGGGGCATGCGGAGCGCGGTGGCGCTGCACGGGGCGGGGCCCGACGCCTTGCTCGAATGGCAGCTACGGGACGACCTCCTGGCAGGCCCAGCTCTCGAGCCCGGTGAACGAGATACACGCCTTCCCCTTCTCCAGACGGATGTTGCGCCACTCGGCCACCAAGTCCCTGCCGGAGTCATGGGCCCGGACATCGCCGTGGATGGACTTGCCGTTGCCTTCGTGCAACACGCCCCAGCGGTCGAGCTGGCCGCTTCCGTTGACCCAGCGAGCGACGACCCGATCAGCCCAGCTGCCCTGCCCGTGGATCTCGATGCACACGTCCGGGCGCGTGGTGCCGGTGCCGAAGAAATTATGGGTGCAGGCATCCGAGGAGCGCTGCGCCGCAGCGGCTGGCGGGGCCATCCCCAAGGAGAGGAGGACGAGAGCGGATGTGGCGGCGAAGGCCTTCACATTCACGTGCGGATCATCCCTTCGAATCGGCAGGAGCGGATTGCCACTGCCGAACGACACCAGCCGAGAATGGTTCCGGCGAGCATCACCCCTTCGGCTCAGCCGCGATCCGCACGGCCACCCACCGGTTCGCCGACCCGGCACACCGGAGCCTGGCCGACCAGGCGCAACCCCCGAAGTCGGAGGCTGCTGCCACGGCAGTTGAACGGCAAGCTCACCGAAGGCCGATGAGGCCCCAGCCGCGGGATTCGGCTCCGGCGACCACCTCGCCCCACTCGTGCAGGAGTGCGGCGGCGGCGTCGAAGGTGGCGGGCCGGCCGGCCCAGCCGGCGCATTCGGCGTCGAAGGGCGCGCGGAGTTCCTCCAGTCGCGGTGCGGCGGTCTCCCAGGCGCGGGCGAGGCCGGGAATCTCGTCCGGGGCGCAGAGCAGGAGTACGTGCGGGTACCAGGGTGAGGGGTCGTCGGGGAAGCCGGCGGCCGGTGCGGGGCCGTCGGCCGGGGCCTCGGGGACGAGGGCGCCGAGGAACTGGTCGAGGGCCCCGCGCAGGTCGGGGGCTGCCGATTGCCTGATGTCCGCCCAGGCGGCGGCCAGGTGCCAGTGAAAGCTGTGGGCGCCGGTGGTCCCGTGGAACTGGTAGCGGGCGCACCACGATGGTCCCGGCGGCCACACCCAGCCGTCGGGCTCGGCGGCGGGGGCGGCCGGGTCCGGATCGCTCCAGATGTCGGGGAACACGGCGTCGTCCAGCACGTCCAGGCGCTCGTCCGCCGGTATCCGGGCCAGCCGGTCCCAGTCGGCCATGACCACGGTGATGTCCAGTCCCATCCGCGCAGGCTAACAACCGCGAACGCGCCAACGTCGCCCCGCATGCGTCGTTCCGAGGCCAGCGCCTCGGCGGAGGGTGACAAGCACTGAGCCGGCGGCCGTGGCCGGGGAGCTGAAGGTGAGCGGCGCGATGGCGCGAACTCGCGCCCCGCTCCTTCGGTGTCAACCACCCGGACCCCCGGGCGCCGCCTCTCACCACGTTCGGGTGAACGGGGATGCGGGCACCCCCGGGGCGACCCGCCAGCCCATACGCTGCTCCCGCCCAGCGGATCGTGATGGGGAGATCTCACGCATGCTTGTGTCCTGCCAGCCCAAGGAGGCGACCGTCCGCACGCTGCTCCACGCGGCCCACGTCGATCCCTACCAGGCGCTCGACTGGCAGGACGGACGAGCCGTTCCTGCGCGCTCCGGCTACATCCTGGAGACCGGAGACCGCCCCGGCACGCTGCGCCTCTCCTACTCCGACCTGTCGTGCGCCGAGCAGACCGAGGCGCGCTTCCACGATCGGATCCGCGAGGCGCTGAACACGAGCGACTCCCTGGTGGCCGAGCAGATCGACACCGCCCGGGTTCGCAACGTGGGGGTGCGGGTCAAAGGAGTCCGGCCGATGACGACTGCGGATGTCGCGCTTCTGGTCGCCGCCCGTGCCGGGCACCTCCACCGGCACGGATCCACGTGGATCAGCACCGAACCCGATGCCGAGTTGCGCACCCGGCTGGTCCCGGACCTGATCCTGACCGGCTGGATCGGATGCGGGTCAGATGGCCTCGCCGAACTGACCACCGCTGGCGCTGCCGTGCTGGCCACGCCCGCTGATCTGACACGCTGACCACCGCAATCCCGCCGACCGGCCACGCAACGAAGGGGCCGTCCCCGGCCGCGACCGGATCTCCGAACGCTACAAGATGCCGACCCATAGTCTGGGGCGTGCATGGGGATTGGCGGGCGCGGGGGAGGACCAGGGCGTTGCGGATCATTCGGATGCTGGTCGGGGTGCTTCCTGGACGAGCTTCACTTCCGGGAGCACGGGTCTCCGCGCCGATGCAGGCTGTTGCATGGGGCGGCGCAGGGTTCCTGGCCTTGTTCTACGTGGTGGTCGCCGTGGCGAACGCCTGGCCGGGGGCAAGAGCGGCGGCCGCCGGAGCCTCCCCTGACGGTGGCCACGTTGCGACGGAGGCGATGCTGCGCGCCTCCGTAGGCTGGCTCGGCCTGGCCCTGATGGCGTGGCTGCTGCTGTGGGGCGCGGAGTCGGCCACCGCGGTCGGTCTGCGTCCCCTTCCGATGCGCCACGTCCTTGCCGCGGCCTGCACAGTGTTCGTCCTCGCGGAGGCGCCCATGATCGCCCTTGCCGTCGCCTGGAACCTCGCCCGCACCCACGTACAGGGCCTTGCCGAACACTCGGGAAGCTCCGCTCACACAACCTTCCTCGGCGACGCCGTCTCGTCCATGGCGGCCGGCGTGAGCGAGGAGATCGTGGTCCTGGTCGTACCTGTGCTGGCCGCTTGGCGACTCGCTCAGACGATCTCCAGCCCACGGCTGCGCCGCACCGGTGTCATTGTGGTCGTCGTTGTTCTTGCCAGCATGCGGCTGGCGTATCACATCGAGTACGGCCTTGCCGTAGTGCAGCTCGCGCCCTGGGCGATCGCATGCGTGCTGCTGTACCTCAGGTCTGGTGCGATTCTGCCGCTCATGATCGCTCACGTCTGCTACGACCTGCTTGCGGCGGTGACCAACCGGATCTCGGCACGGCATGGGCTCGCGGCAGCCCTGACCGTGTTCACCGCGGTCACCGCCATCGCGGCGGTCACCGCGTTTCGGCAGGGAAGGTCGGTGCGCCGCCATGCCGAACAGGCCGCCTGACTGGAGCTGGCCCCTTCCCTCCGGGGCGGGCTGGGGAGTCGGTCCGGGTCCGGGCACCGCTGCGGGCCTGGGGCTCGCTGTCGGTGAACCGGTACAGAATTCGGATCATGAACCGGATGCTCACTCTGCCGACGACCGTGCCCGCGTTGCTGGCCGATGCCCACGGGCTTGACCCGGTGGCCGGCGGGTGGGCCCCGCAGCATGCCGTGGCCACGGCGGACGGCTACACCTACGTGGTCTCCACCGTGTGGCGCCCCTGGCGCGGCACGGGCGATCCGGCCGACCCCGCCCACGCCGAGCTCAATTTCCGCTTCATCACCCGCTTCTTCCCGGACGGGACGCCCCTCACCACCGCGGTGTTCGGTGGTCCCCGGCCGGACGGCACTCCGTCGGCGATCATCCCGGACGGCAGCGGTGACACCCTGGCCGTCCTGCCGGACGGGACGGTCGCCCTGGCCCTGCGGCCTGGCAGCACCCACGTGTTCTCGGCCGACCTGAGCCAGGTGCTCGCCACGTGGCCGATGCCCTGGGGCTTCGAGGAGCGCAAGGCGCGGACGGGGGATCCCTTTGCCGCCTCGATCGCCGTCACGCCGTCCGGCCGGCTGCTCTGCACTACCTCGGAGTACGGCCTCAAGTGGGCCGACGCAACCCTCAACGTCGTCGCCGTCTCCGATCCGGTCACCGCGCTCGCGCCCGGCTCCAAGCCCGCCCTGCGAGCCATTGCGAGCCTCCACCCGACGACCGACAGCCAGACCGATGCCGACCAGCACCCCCATGTTGTCTTCGGTGACGCGCCGGTGTGGCGGGACAACCGCCCCTGGCCCACGCTGACCGACCTCCTGACGGACTTCACCGGTTCCTCCGGCACCTTCTACGGCTACCGGGACTGCCAGATGACCCGGCCCTCCGCCCTCGGCGACGACCTCTTCGTCGTCCCGGTCTTCGGCCGGACCTTCCGGTCGGGCAGCCGCGGCCAGGAGTTCAGCTTTGCCCTTCTCGACGATCAGGGCGTGCTGCGCGGCCGTCTGGAGGGCTTGCACCGCCACGACGACAGCCCGTTCACGGGTCTCGATTTCATTGTCGTCGCCGATCCGCACCGTGGCCGGGCCTACCACCTCAACCGGTACGGCCTGTTCGCCTGGACCGCCGACGGCCGGCTGCGCTCCCGGATCTCCACCGCGGACAGGCCCTTCACGGCCCTGAAGAACTTCGAGCTGATGGAGTGCACCCCGGCTGGCGAGATCCTCCTCCTGCACCGCAAGCAGCGCCTGCTGCTCCGCGTGCCGGTGCCGCAGGACCTTGAGGCCCTGCCGGCCGCCGTCGAAGCGGCTCTCAAGGCCTACGGCACCGGGCGCCTCGCGCTCAAGAAGCAATACGCCCCAGTCAACTGGGGCTGGCAGGACACCTCCGGGCAGGTCGTGCACCTCTGAGGGCACGAACCCGCGTACGCGCGTGCTTCCCGTGAAGGCCGACGCGACACTGCTGCTGACGAAGCGACATGACCGAGGGGACCCTTCTGTGACTGTGACCGTTGCCCGCCACCTTGAGCCCCGGCCGGATGGGCAGGCGTTCGCCGACCGGCTGAGCGAGCGGGTGAACCAACGCGTCGATGGGCTCGAAGAGTCCTCCAGCCTGATCGACTTCGCGTTCAGCACCGCCCTCCTCGCGCTCCAGGCCCACTGCGCGGCCGACCCGGAGGGGTCCCGGCTGGAGACCTGGAAGGCCGCGGTCACGGCGATGCAGCTCGGCTCGGCGCTGTTCGCCGTGACAGGCGCGAGCGAGGGCACCGTCGAGTGCTTCATCAACGACCGCCCCCGCGCCGTCCCGGCTGCCGGCCCGCAGTCGTATGCCGACGCGGACCACTGGCTGGCCGCGTTCTGGCTGGCCCTCGTCTGCCGTGAACGGGAGCGGATGACGCAGCTGTGCGAGATCCCGTTGGACCGGCTGCAGTCCCCGGAGGGCGTGTACGACGAGTACGTCTACCACTGGATCGACGTCCAGCAGAGCTACCAGCTGCGCCGGCCTGGCTTGGTCGACAAGCTCATCGCCACGATCGCGGCCGCGAACCCCGAGGCCGCCGTCGTGACCCTGCCCGGCGTGCTGGACGGGCTGATGTACCCGCCGATCCACCTCTTCTACCTGGTCGTGCGGGGGCGTGAGGAGGAGTTCGCCCCGGCCCTCGGCGAGGCGCTCGACCTCCACAAGACGTACTGGTCGGCGGAGGATTGGGCGGCCAAGCTGGATGGTGCGCTCGCGCTGGGGCCGCTCGCAATGGCGTGCCTGGCGTTCGACCGGGAGTTCCCGGTCGACGTGGAGTCGCCGTATCTCCCCAAGTACCTGCTTTCCGGCGGCTGGCTGGGCGAGTTCTCCACGTAGGCCGCCTGCACACCCTGCGCTGGAGCGGCCGCATCTCCGCGGCCGGGCCGGCGCCGGGTGGTTGTCGTGGGGGAGCGGTTCTCAGCCGTCGGTGCTGAGCGCGGACGGGTCGAGCTGGACGACCGGTTCGGTGCTCAGGTGGTCCTGCCAGGTCGCGAGAGGGACGCGCACGATTGAGAAGTCGGCGACCCGGTTCTCAATGACGATTCCGTACCAGGCGCCTCGCTCCAGCATCAGCAGCAGCGGCTCGTAGGGGTCGGGAAGTTCGGGCAACGGGGCCGTCGTCGTGTCGAGCAGGGTCGCCCAGCGCAGCGCGGCACGGCACAGGCCCTTCGCCCGGACGTCGCCAACGTTTGCCTCCAGGAACGCGTCGAGCCGCGCGGCCAGTTCCGCGTCCACCCGGACCGTGGGGTCGGCGGCCGCCGCCAGGTCGACGACGGGCCAGTCGCCGGCGGGTTGGTAGATCTGCGTCCAGAGGGCCGAGCGGCGCAGGTGCTCGCGGAACAGGCGCGAGCGTGACGCGGCGTGGGTGAAGGCGGTGTCGTCGTCCCGCCAGTCGATGGCGGTGAGGCGTTCGACAACCGCCCGGGCCCGCGGCGTGGTCAGGATCCGTGTGACGCGCTTGATGAAGGCGTCGGCCTCGGCCCTGATGATCTCGGCGTGGTCGTCGTCGTTGTGCCCGAGGTAGTACAGGCGCAGGTACTCGGTCGGCTCCCAGCGCAGGTTGCGGGTGAAGGCCTCGTCGACGTCGATGCCGTCGGCGGTGCTGCGGCGCACGATTCCGTACGGGTTCTCCCGGGAGCTCGTGCTCGATTCGTCGAACCGGGCGTAGTAGGTGAAGCCGCTGAGGACTTCGACGTCGGCGCCCTGCTCGGTGAGCCAGCGCTGGAGGGCGAGGCCGTCGAGTTCCCGCTCGGTGTCGCCCGTGACAAGGGTGACGGGGCCGAAGAGCGTGCCGGTCAGGCCGCGGAGCACGGTGTGCTCGTCAACGGTGACGGTGAACGAGGTGTTCGCCGTGGTGGCGCCGGAGAGGTCGGCGCCGCGCAGGTCGACCTGGAGGAGGGTGGCGTTGGTGAGGTCGGCGCGGCGCAGCGTCGCGCCGACGGCGTTGATCTCGGCCAGGGAGGCCGACGTCAGGTCGGTGTCGTCCAGGCAGGCGGAGCGCAGCGTGGCCTGGTCCAGCGTGGCCTTCACCAGGCTCGCCCCGGCGAGGTTCGCGCCGGTCAGGTCGGCCTTTTCCACGTGGGCGCGCCAGAGCTCGGCGCCGGCCAGCGAGACGCCGGCGAGCACGGCGTCGGTGAACCACGCTCCGGTGAAGTCCCCGCCTGACAGGTCGGCCCCGCGCAGGTCGAGGTCGACGGCCTCCAGTGCCTCGCGGTCCGGGGCCGCCGCCCAGGCACCGAGCCGGTCGGCCGCCTTCCGGTCCAGCGGCAGGGTCCGCGGATGCCATGTGTCTGGGATGCCGGATGCCACGATCGTCCCGATGCCGTCGGTGAGGTCCGGTCCGAGCCCGTCGATCAGCTCGGGGGCTTCGAGGCCGTACCCTTCGGCCACGCCGAAGTAGGTCCGTTCGCCGGGTTCGGCCTTCACGCCGAGCAGCCCGTCGAGCTCCTGGAGCGCGGCCGCGAGCCGGGGCGAGTTGTGCGCGTGGACGGCCGGATGCGGGCGGCCGTGGAAGTCGCAGTCGCCCCAGACGTCGTGATGGACGGACAGCTCGGCGTACGGACCCAGGTTGCCGGGCGACACCATGAGCTCCACCAGCCGGTACTCCCTGCGGCGCCTTCCGCCCGCGTCGATCCACTCACCGTTCCCGAACACGGTGACCGCGCCCATCTCCGCCTGCGGATGGCCAACCGGCCGGCAGGCCCGCATCTCCTCCGCGAGCGTCGGCTCCTCCAGCGAACGCGACACGAGGCTCAGCCGGCTGTGGATGCCGAGACCGCCCTTGCCGACCTGGAACCAGGACCATTCGAGCGCGCCCGGTTCCAGCAGGCCGTGCGTGCGCAGCACACCAGACATCTGCGCCGCGACCGCCAGCACCGACTCCAGGCCCGCTTCCTTCACGCCTTCGAGATCCCAGGTCCAGGAGGCGCACTCTCTCGGCGCGCGCATCAAAAACGACACAGGAGCTCCCTACAGCTTGAACGATCCGGTCGGCCACCGCTGCGCCCACCGCGGAGCGGCGGTCGCGTACCGGGATGCGCTGGAGCCCGCCTCGCAGCACGAAGGCTCGGCCGAAACGGAGCTGCCCGTCCCGCGGATGGCTCCTCTGCGGATTCGCACACGGCGGACACTGCCGATCCCGGTGGTCATCCATCGATCGTAGGGGGGAGGCGACTCCCGTTCGTTCTTGGGCTGTGTGGTGTGCGATCGGCTGGTCCAGGGACCTGATTCCGATCGGGCTGATTGAGCGCCACCGATGGGGCCGTGCCCGGCATAGCTGTACTCACCAAGCCGGCCGACTGGGCGGGTTGAAGGCTGTTTGGGCCTCGGTTCCTGCTTTGGCCGCTAGAATGCCGGAAACGGCCGGTGTGAGGGCCGGAGTCCCGCCGTACGGCCCGCGAACGGGCGGCACAGCGGCCAAGGTGGTAGGAGCGGTCCGGACCGACGGGCGTACTCCCGCACCGCACACGTCGTCAGCTCATCTGGTCCACCCGCCCTGCTCGCTGAGTGCTTCGCGCGCCGGGGTCCGGAATCGCGGGACCGCACCCCTAGCCACGTGCGCGCCGAAGGGTTTAGCGATGCCGCAGAACCGGCGTTCCCAGAAGAAGAAGGCCCGCAAGCGCGCGGCCGCCACCGGGCAGCCGTACAGCGCGGCCGCCAGCGGCACCGGTCACCAGCACCTGGGCCCGGAGATCGGCACACTGGACGGCCGCCCGTGGGGCGTGGACCGGCAGGTCAACATGCGGCCGATCCAGGCTCTGATCGGCGCCGCGATGGCCGGCTGCCTGCCGTGCCAGCGCTCCGCCACTCCGGCCATCCTCGGCGGTGACCGCCTGGCCGTGGCCGCGGTCGCCGGCATGCCGCTCGCCGCGATGTCCAAGATGCCCGCCTCCGCCCTGGCCTCGCTGTCCGCGCCGTCCCGGCGGCTGTGGGAGGCCAACCAGCAGATGATCACGGCGGGGGACGCCGACGGCTCCCGCGTGCGCACGATGGTTGAGGAGATGTCGGAGGCCGACCTGGCCGTAGTCCTGGACGACGCGCTGAGCTTGTGGGCCGGGATGGCCGAGCTCAACCGGCCCCGCCACGACGCCGATGGGCTCGACCTGGACGGGCAGGGCCACCTGGACACCTGGAGCAGCCCGTCCGACGGGCCGGACGAGGAGCTGACGCGGGTCCCGGACAATCCGTTCGCGGCGGGTGGCTTTATGGTCATGTCTGCGCAGGATCTGGCAGCCGGGTTCCCGCTGCCTCTGCTGCTGCAGGCTGCGATCGACGGCACGGTCGAGGACCGGATCACCGAGCACGCCGAGGACGTTTTCGACACGCTCGACGAGCGCGGCGCGGCCGCCTGGCGCGAAGCTGCCCTGCTGCTGGTGCAGTTCCTGCTCTGCGGCGGGTACTACGGCGTCGGGCACGAGGCCGCCGCCCGTTACCTGGCTCAGCAGCCCGCCCCCGACGAGCGCATCCCCTCCACCACGGCCTTCCACCTGGCCGTGGCCTCTTTCATGGCCACGGGTGCCCGGGCCGCCGACCGTGTTCTGGCCGCGCTGCCCTCCGAGGTCCTGGCCGGCACCACCCGCCTCCTGTTCTTCACCGCCGTCGGCTCCTCCGGCTACCCGAAGGCCCTCCAGCGCGACCTCTTCAAGGAGCTGTGCGCCGATGTCCACTGACACCGCTGCCCGGCAGACCAGCGCCGACCAGACCGACACCGCTCACCTGCGGGCCGGCAAGTTCATCACCCTGGAAGAGATCACCGGCCACCTCTCCGCCGCCGGGGTGCTGCTGCTCCAGCTCGCGTATGCCGCCGAAACGGTGGCCGAGCCCGTCGAGCTCGAAGGCCTGATCGAGGAGTGGCGTCGCCGCGCCAAGCAGCTCGCCGCGGAGGCTGCGCTGTTTCAGCGTCTGACCGCCATCGCGGCCGGCGACGTCCCCATGGCGGCCACGTTCCCCACCGACGGGGCTCCCTGGGGCGCTGCCGCAGCCCACAGTGACCGGACCACGTACGGCGGTCCAGCCGTCGTTCCGACCCATGCGCAGCTGGAGTTGCTGGCCGACCGCGCCAAGCCGGGCGGCAACCCGTTCGCCGCCGCCTTCCGCGAAGACGTGGAGATGACGACGTTCCCTGCGGCGATGGCCGGCGTGCGCTTCGTCGAGTCCCGGGCGGCGTCCTCGCGGCGTGCGGCCGAGCGTGCCGCGGCGATCCGCGCCGAGACGCTGGCGATCATCTGCGGGAGCCCGAAGTGCGCTGCCGGTGAAGGTGACCCCTGCCGCACCAGCACCGGCCGCGTCTCCGAGCAGCCCCACAAGGTCCGCCTGGACGAGGCCACCGCCAGAGTGGACGACCGACTGGGCACGCTGGGCCCGACCATCGTGGTGAACCGCCATGTCTGACCACGACACCGCCCCGCCCCGCGGCATCGCCCGGCTGAGCGTCGCCGGTACCAGCCGAACCGTCGAGACCCTCACCACGCTGCTGAGCGAGTACTTCACCACCACACGTCCGATCCACGACGACGACGGGCGGACCTGGCTGGACGTCGACACCCGCACCCCGGCCGCGACGGGAGTCCAGCGGTCGGACACGATGACGCTCACCCAGATCTCCCAGCGGATCGCGGTGCGGCGCGACATCGTCGCCCGGATGCGCACCCGGATGGCTGGCTTCCCCCGGCAGGTCGGCGGCACCGACGAGAACCCGCTCTTCTCCGGAGCCACCGTCGACGCGTGGCTCTACCAGGACGGGTGGTCCAACAGCTACGAGCCGCGTGAACCGGCGATCGTCACCCTGCCCGACGGGTCGAGCGTGACTCTCTACAACGCCGCGCTGGTGCGCAGGACCCCGGGGAAGTGGGAACAGGGCGCGCCGGGATGGATGGAGTTGGGCGGCGACACCACGCCGCCTGCCTATGTCCCTCTCCAGGACGCGGTCCTCAGCCGGGTCCGGGTCGCCGGCCTGCCGGACGTTGCCGTGCGCTGCGCCAGCGCCGACATCTTCGACAACGGTCACGGCGGCCGCTACATCACCCTCTCGTGGTCCATCGAGGACGAGGATCCATTGCCAGCGGCCGAAGTCCTCCAGGGGACGAGCTGAGCATGCGGGTGGGGTCTGCGGGCCCCACCCGCACTCTCGGGCACCGGGGCTGGGTGAGGCTGCTCCTCATCCGGCCCGGAGGCCTGACGGACGGCTGGCGGGAGGATCCACCCCCGAGCATCGGGAGCCGGGCGGTGGTCTCTACAGCTCCTCGTCCAGGTCCACGCCCACGGCGGCGGCCTCGCGGCGGGCGAGGGTGGCGCTGGTGATGTTGAGGGCGTCGTGGATGCGCTCGATCAGCTGATCGGCGTGGTGGCCGTCTCCGTGGTCCTCCGGCTGCGCCCGGAGACGGAGGGCGTCGCCGATCGCGAAGAGCATGCGGACGGCGGTCAGGGCGAAGCCTTCCAGCTTCACCGTGGGTTCGGCGTCCAGCGGCCATGGAACGGCAACGGCACCCGGTGCGGACAGATCGACGGTCATGGCGTCGAGGTGTGTTTCGATCCGGTCCATGAGGCGGAACACCGTGGTGGTGTGGTCCTCCGGCTCAGGCCACAGCTCAGGCCTGCGGTCGGCCGCGTCGCGGACCTCGGCCCGGGCCTCCATGTCCATGGAGGCCGTCACAGAGTCCGTGGCTCGGTGCAGGTGAGCGGCGAGGGCCGCGCGCTGGACGGCTTCGTCCTCACGCTCCAGCTCGGCCGGAACGGCCACGCCCATGGCGGCGCAGGCGGCGCGGAGCTGGGCAAGGCTGGTGTGCAGGGTGGTGGTCACGCAGGCAGGATGCCGCAACCCGGCCGCGCGGCGACCGGTTGCTCGCGGCGGGTTGATCGCGCGGCGTAAGTAACGGTGCCGGGCGCCGGTCCGGATCGGTGCGGCCGGCACTGCCGTGATTCACCCTCAGGGAAGCGGCCAGTCGTTGACGGCGCCGGTTCGTCACGAACCGGTTCCCGAGCACCATCGTTGGAGCTTCGGACGCGGCGGGGAGTGACGTCGCCGAGGCGGGACGATAGGCGTCGCCGGCGCCGCCCTGGACAACGGCTGACCGGTCCTACTCCGGTGGCCTTATGCGGACGAAGCGCACCGTGGAGTGGCGCCCGGTGCCCACGAGGACCTCGGCCACGGGATATGGCTCAGTGAGCCAGCACACCGAAGTGCCGGACTCGGGCGGCCGTAGGAGTCCGGTGATGGCCTCGGCGACCTGACCGGCCTGCGCCGCGGTGAGCCGCGGCGACGTGAGCTCGCGCCGCCCATCGGGGAGCTGGACCAGCACCGCGTCCGGCCTCCGGGCCGAGCCGGTCACCCCGAGCAGCAGGCCGTCCGTCGTCGTCCGATGGCGCACTTTCACCCACGAGACGCGCGCCGGCGTCGCTGGCGCGTACCGGCCGGCGAGCGCCTTGCCCACCACGCCCTCGACACCGGCTTGGACGAGTCCCTCGAACCAGCCCAGCGCCTGCTCCCTGTCCTGGGTGGCCATCACCGGCTGGACCTGGGCGCCTGCATCGGCGAGCAGTTCCACCAGGATTTCTCGCCGGACGGCGAGTGGAAGATCGCGAAGATCTTCACCCGGGCGCGAGAGCACATCCCACGCGACGTAGCTCAGGGCGACGCCCTCCGCCCGGCGCCTGGCCGGGGAGCGCAGGAGCTGCCGGAAGTCGATCCGACCTTCGGACCAGGCGCAAATCTCACCATCTAGGGTCACGCCCGGCTTCACGATCGCCCGCAGGGCGGGGAGCAGTTCGGGGTAGCGGTCGGACAGCTGGTTGCCCTGGCGTGACCAGAGCTGGACGTCGCCGTCTCCACGCCAGGCAGCTGAGCGGACGCCGTCCAGCTTGACCTCGTACAAGACCCCACCCGGGAACGCATCCTCCGCCGGCAGCACGGCCGCGGGCCGCGGCTGCATCAGCTCGAACGGCGGCCTGATGACCACGGCGGGCGCCCGCGAGATCTTCCCTGCCATATCCCCAGGGTGCGCCAAATCCCTGACATGAGAGCCAGCGCTATGCCAAACTGGCATAGCGCTAGTTTCAAATGGCATAACGCTGGAGGAAGCATGGCCAGGTACCCGAGCCCGGACGCGGTCATCCCCGCCGGCTGGCTGATCACGCAAGCCCGACTCCGCACGGGAGACCTCAGCCAGTCCGCCCTGGCCGGCGACAGCGGCGTCGGACAGACAGCCCTGAGCCGCTACGAGACCGGCCGGAGCGCACCATCGTTCGAGGACCTGCAGCGCATCGTCGCCAACACCGACTACCGCCTCGAGGTCACGCTGCGCCGCGAGCCGCGGGACCTCGGCCCGGTCGAGCGCCTGCTCCGCAACGACCCGCTGCGATTCGAGGTCTCGGACCTGAACCTGAGGTGCCGCCTGCCGGCCCAGCTCGCTCCAGTGGCGGGCCGGTTCGGACCTTCCGAACCCGACGGTCCTCGCCTGTCCGAAGCGCTGCTTCACCTCTACGAGATCCAGGACCTGGCCCGGGACGCCCTGCGCCCGGAGGAGCGGCTCCAGCTGACCTACGAGCGCTACGGAAGCGAGCGGGACCGGGACCTGATCCACCAGATGCTCTCGGTGGGTGTCGCCGCCAGCCAGGCCGCGGCGGTCCTCGCCCGCACCATCCACCACGGCACCGACCGGGCCGCCCGGCGCCGGGGCCGCAAGGACACAGCAGAGGAGCCCCGGGTCACGCGCAACCTCTGGGCCCACATCGTGTGCTGCCTCAGGGCCCAGGAAGCGATCTGCCGCGACCGCGTCGCGCGCATGGACCAGGCCCTGGAAGCGGCCCGCCACCGCCAGCGGGCGGCCGACCGCCTCCAGGAAGCCGAACTGCTCGCACCGAGCGGGGGCCCCAGCATCGAGGCGGCCCGCACCGACCTGGAGAAAGCCAGCCGACGCTGCGCCGCCCTCGCCCGCAACGGCGGCTCCACCGGCGTCGGCCTGGCCGGCGAGCGCTACCTCGCCGTCGAGCTCGGTGAGCTCGCAGACCGGGCCCGGGCACTGTTCGGCCGGCTCGCGGAGCATCCGTCGTTCGCGGCCTGGCGCAGCGAGCACGCGAAGGTGGATCCGCTGTATGACGCGTGGCTGGACGGCCAGCTGGCTGCGGCCCTGGCACCACCGAGGCTCTACGCGGACCATGCCGGCCTCGTCCACGACCGCCGCCTCCTCGCCGGGGCACAGGCAGCGGAGGCGAAGCCGGGGCAGGACGGCGCGCAGCTGGCCGAGCGCGACGGGCGGCGTGTGCGCGACCAGCACGGCCGCGAGTGGCAGATCGCCATCACCAGCCCGACCGCGGCCACCTCGCCCAAGCGGAAGCAGACAGCCGACATCGTCGCCACCCTGGACCTGCCGGGCGAGTCGCCAAGCTGCCCCGTCTACCTACTGGCCGAGAACGTCGACGCGGCCGAAGCCGCCGACGTCATCGCAGCTGCGCCCACCCCCGTGTCCCTGGCCGACATCGCCGCCAGGATCCTCACCCACTGCTGACCCGGGCCTGTCCGGGTCGCCTGCACCGGCCGATCCGGACGTGAATCCGTCAGACCAAGCAACGGAAGGTTGCCATGCCAGACGAGCCGAAGGACGCCTCCCTGCGGAAGGCGGAGGAGAGTCGAGGGAGCGGCGCGCCGGCCTTCCCTCGCTGGCCGGCCCTCCCATTGGAGGCCAGGCCGCTCGTCGACGAATCGCGGATGTCCTCGCCTCACCGCGCGGTGCTCGAACGACAGAGGTATCTGCCGCCGCCGGTGGGGGACCTTCCACGGCGTCCCGCCCTCCTCACACCGCGTGCCAACGAGCGCTACGACAAGGACCTGTGGGAGATGCTCCGGCACTACCGCAACTGCTACATCCGGCCCCAGGACCTGGAGAGGAACTGCCAGGACATTCTCCGGAGGGTCCGCGCCGCCTCGCAGGCCGTCCTCGACGCGCCCGGCGGAGCCTGGAAGCGGCTCGTCAGCGTCCGGGAGAACAGGCTCTCCAGGTACATCGACCACAGGATCTGGCGGATGGCCCTGACCCTGAGCACCATCCGGCACGACGACGACATCGACGTCGAAGCCGCCTACTGGCCGTTCATCAGCACCTTGGAGCGATGTGCTGCCCAGAGCTTCGACTACGCCTTCCAAGACGCGAAGGTCATCGAGATGCTCAAGATCTACAACCTCACCACAACGTACGCCCAGGCGCCAGCGGTCCTGAAAACCCCGCCCTACCCGGAGTGGCCGATGGTCACCCACCAGCTCGCCTGCGACTGCGGCCGGACCGAGGACTGGCTCCTGGTCATCCCTGACGGCCATGCCGCGGTCGGGTGCAAGTGCGGGCGCATGTGGTGGTGGCCGGACCTCTCTCTTGACCAGATCAAGCAGCAGGTCCCCGAGCACCCCGGATTCAACTTCCGCGACGGGTTCAACCTGAACGCCCTGGCGGCCGAGCACGGCTTCGGCCCCTTCCACCACAACTGGTGACCTACCCACGCACTGCGGCCCGGCGCCGCAGGGCGGATCGAGTCAGTGGGATGTGCCAGGATGCCGCCGCACGTTTCACCTCGGCGGTGAGGTCCGGGGCGGGCAGCTCGTAGTCCAGGACCTGCTCGTGGGTGAGCAGGACGCGCTCCACGTGGCTCCAGCAGTCCGTGCGGGCCACGGGGAGCTCAGGAGGGCGGTGCCGTTCGCGGCACCGCCCTCGGCCGTGTCAACCACTCATCTCAGAACAGAGGGAGTTGGTCGCGGCCGACCGTGTTGGCCGGTGGCCGTCGCCGGGAAGCAGCAGAGCCTGAACGGACACTCCAGCGCTCGGGCCGCAGGATGGTCCGCCCGGGTACGGGCGTCTGCGTTCCGGCGAGGCGTTCGATGGTGGCCTCGACGATCGCGGCGAGCGTGGTAGGGGCGACGAGGTCCGCGTCGAATGTCTCGGTCCAGCCGTTCGGCATGGTTTCCCGGTTGAGGTAGGGGCCGTGGCCGGCCTCACGCAGGTGCTGGAGGACGGCTTGCTCCACGGCATGGGCCTCGACGCCGGTGGCGAAGTGCCAGTCCCGGGCGAGTACCCAGCCGGATCGGCGGTGGTGGTTGACCCGTTCGTTGCGGCCTGCGGTGCCGCCGATTCCGATCTTGACCGCGTTGTGTTGGTGGTGCTGCATGACGTAGACGCGGGCGGGGGCGGTGAGGTCGAAGCCGTGGCTGGCGCAGAACCGGCAGCCGCCGCCGGTGCGGATCTTCATGAGCGTCGGCGAGACCTCGCTGCCGCAGGTCGCGCAGCGACAACGCCACGGAGTCGTCGAGGTGACGTACGGCTCCAGGGGCTCCAGTCCGGCTTCGCGCATGTCGGCGGCCGCGACTTCGGGGTCGGTCTTCCTGGCCTCGGCCGCTCTCACGTCGGCGCAGTGCCGACAGCCCCCTTGATCTGCCAGGATGCCCCCGAGTGACGGTGAGGTCTCGCCGCCGCATCCGGTACACCGGCAGCGCCATGCCTGCTGGCGGCGGCCGGAGTACGGCTCCAGCGGTTCCAGGCCGGCGGCGCGCATGAGGGCCTCGGCCTCGTCCGCCGGCCAGCGACGGCGTCCACCCGGTGCGGGTGGACAGTACGGGCATGCCCGCAGGCCGCGGTGCAGGTTCTGCAACCGGATCTCGACGTCGCGGCCGCACGTGTCGTGGCGGCAGGCCCACAGCCCGGCCGGGCCAGGGTAGGGCTCCAGTGGTGTCAGACCGAACGTCTGGAGCTCGTCGGCGGCCTGCTCGCCGTCGGTGCGGGGGAGTTCCCGGCGGCGAGCCCATGCCTGGCTGATGCCCACCCCGGCCCTCTTACGGGAACACGGCCAGCACCCGCCCTGGCCCTGCTTGATGGACCCGTGGGTCGGCGTCACGGTGGCGCCACAGGTCGCACAACGACACGGCCACGGAGTGTCGGTGCCAGGGTAGGGCGCCAGGGGCTCCAACCCTGCCGTCCGCATCAGGGCGGCGGCGTCCTCGGGGTCGACCGGGGCGTTGGGCGCGCACCATCGGCAGATCCCGACTCCGCGCTTCACGTTGGAGTACCTGGCCTTCACCTCCCGCCCGCACGCCTCGTGCCGACAGCGCCAGTGACTCATCGACCCCGGGTACGGCTCCAACGGTTCCAGCCCAGCCGTCCGCATCAACGCCTCCGCGTCCTGCGGGGGAATCGGTGCCTTGCCGGCGCAGTACCGGCAGCCGCCCTGCCGGCCGGAGGAAATGTTGCCCAGCCGCGGCGTCACCTCCTTCCCGCATACCTCGTGGCGGCACCGCCACGGGTCGCCCGAGCCTGGGTAGGGCACCAACGGCTCGAACCCCGCCGCGCGCATGATCACGACCGGATCGCGCGGGTCCTTTCGCGGACGTCCCCTCGCCATCCTGACCTCCCGTCAGCACATCGGCCCCCGGCGGGAGGCTCTCATCTGCCGCTGACACTGTGGCTCGCACGCTCACGCCAGGGTTCACCCGCCCGCGCGAGAATCGACCCGCGCTGGTGGACAGCCAGCAACAGCGGCTGCCGCTGGTCGTTGTAAATGGCATGGGACGAGCGTCAAGAGCGCGGTCAGCGATCCGCACGCAGCGGGCGGCGGCCAACGGCCTGCTGATCCGCATGCCGCGGCCGGCCGACGAACCGGCTCTGCTGGAGCTGCTGCGCCAGGTGGAGTTCACCAACCCAGAGGTCGCTGAGGAGGTAGCTCGCGCCGCGGCCCGGGACGAACGTCTCGACCCGTCGTGCGGAGTGCGGGCCGCCTGGGTCGCCGAGCGGCGGCGTGACGAGGTCGTGGGTGTCCTTCACGCGGCCCCGCCGCTGCGCTGGATCGTCGGCATCGAGGGCGTGAGCCGGGAGCACCGCTCCCGGGTAGCCCACCGGGTGGTGGAGTTGGAGGCGCTGTCCGTGTCGCTGCCGGTTCGCGGCCAGCGTCTGGGCTACCGGCTGATCGAGCGGGCCTGCGCGCACTACCGCGGCCTCGGCTACCGCCTCGCACTCGGCACGTTCACCACCAGCACCCTCCACCTGGTGCCGTACTACCAGCAGGCGGGTTTCACCGTCCGGGGTCCAGGCGAGTCGATCGCCGTCCTGGACCCGATGGGGATGGCGCTCCACCGGCCAGCCGATCCCCACGTCATCCAGATGTGGAAGCCGCTCCACCCGGACATCGCCACCATGCTCACCACCATGCCGGACGGCTCGCAGGTCGAGGTCATCACCGGGGCCCTGGAGGCGCCCGACGGTGTGCCCGAGAAGGTCGTGCACCACAACGATGGCAGCGTGACCCTAAGCGGTGGCGGTCGGAGGCTCACCGTGCCCGCCCAGCATGTCGAGAAGCTGACCTTGATGGCCCAGACGGAGGTCACCGTCGACGAGGTGAAGGCGATCGCGGCGGAAGCCGAGTTGCACGGGATGGAACCGCTGTTCGCGGCCAAGCTGTGCAAGGCGTCGGGGTACTCCCTGGCCGAGCTCAGGGGCGTGGACGGGCGGAGTGAACACTAGCTAGCCGCCTCCCGCAGCGCCTTGCATGCCAGTGAACGAATAAGGAATCTCTCCAAACAGGCTCAACTCTATACATCCATCGGTGCGAATCTCCGAGATTATCGCCGGGTCGTCAATCGCTTCCCGAACAACCTCCCGAAAACCTTCCCTTCGCTTTTCCATCATCTCGACCTTCCGCCACCCCAAGAATGTCAGGGCGGCACCAAATGCAGGCCCCACTCCAGGAACGCCGGCAAGGGTGCCAACTACACCTGAGCCCAATTGGCGCACCAGTTGACCAGTCCGAGTCTCCCAGAGCAGCAATCGATTCCCTCCACCTTCCCAGTCGACCAGAAACTCGCCCGCACCGACTTCAAGATACTCCCGAAGTTCGCGAAGCCCCGTCTCGACGGCCTCTGCCGCCGGGTGACCCGACTCTCGCCCGGCCTGCTGCACCTTCTGGAGGAATTTTCGATACTCGACCCTCCCTCTGACTTTGGACACTTGATCCGCCGTCAACAGTGCCGCCATTTCGTGAATATTCCGCTCCTCGTCGAGGCGCCGTTGCCCTTTTTGCTCAAATGGCTCAAGGAGCCTCATTCTCCCGCCGGGGGTGTATTCCCAGGGCGTGCGCGTACCGTATATTCGATCAACGTTCTTCCCGTAGGCGGCCGGATAGATCGGCGGAATGCCGATCCCCTTTGCCATCGTGCCCAGGGAGGCGATAGACATGTATGCCCGGATCTGCTGTGCCCACTCGGACTCCTCTGGCGTAAGACTGTCGCGTGCGTACTCCCAGAACTCGCTCTGCCTTACAACCTCCAGGTGCCTGTCCTCGATCTTCCGCGAGACGCTCTCGGTCATCGCGCGCGCCATTTCCTCGCGGAATCCGAGCGCCACCCAGTACTCTGGGCGTAATACGTATCCTTGCCCTACCTTCTGCATGTCATCGCGAGTATCGACGCGTACGATTTCAGGATTAAGGCTATCCAGCAGGCGTGCGGACTCTCGAATTTGATCCTCGTCCATTTCCGCAACAAAATTGCGCTTCTCTATGATGAGCTCGGCAACCTCTGAGTAGTTGTTGGCTGCAGCGCGCATGGCCGTCACGATAGACCCGTCGCGAAAAAGCTGTCGATAGCCTGGCCCAAATTCATCATCGCGAAGCAAAGCAAACATGGATGGACTAACCAGAATGCTAGTGTCCGCCAGAAATAGCCGCCGATGCAGGAGCAGGTTGTGGTGTTGAGGTTTGCGCGCAGGCGCAGAGTCCGCTTCCTGTCCAGCGGATCCACGAGCTGGAATACTTCATCACCTGCAGCCCAGTAGGCGTCAGGGTAAGCAGGGCTGGTGGCAATCTCTTTCAATTCCATTTCACATTGCCCCCAATTCTCATCGCAAGTCGTTCAGCCGGTCGATGATGGCCTGCCGCTCCGCCGGTTCCCGCTCGATCACCTCCCGCAGGAGATCCATGTCGCGACGGGCCTCGATCTCCTCGCGCACGATCGCGGCTAGGACGTCGGGCAACAGGGACTCGGCCTGGGTGGTCGTGGTGTCGGAGTACGAGCGGCGGTCGGTGGGCTTGGGAAGGGCGGTCGGCAGGTGGTACCGCTCGATCTGCTCCGGGGTGACCGCGATCTGGACGAACTCCACCTCAGCGCCGGCCGCTTCGGCGAACGCAGTGACGTCCTCGGCGAGGGCGGTGAGTAGCCATTCACCACTCGGATCGTGGTCGCCGACGTGGAGAATGCAGGTTTTGATGCCGCCAGCGATGGCCCGTTCGGCGGCTTCGTGCTTGCCGTTGAGGCCGTCGAAGCCGCTGCCGGAGTAGGTGGAGATCCCGAACTGCTCCCCCAATCTTGCGAGTTGGGGGACCATGCCCTCGGTCTCCGACCAGAGTTCGAGCCGGGTGGGTTGGCCGTACTGGCGGTCGGTCCGGTAGTCGAGGGCGATGTCGTGCACGACGCGCCAGTAGTGCTCGGGCCCGGCGAAGGCCGGCGGGGCTTCGGCGGCGATCTGGCGGTCGTCGCGGATTGACGACCAGGGGATGCGGCCGGATCGGCGGGCCATGCCGACGTACTCGCACATCCGCTTGTAGTCCCGCTGGGTCTTGGCGAGGACCCCTTGGCCCTGGATCACGTAGAAGATCTGCCTCAGCGTGACGGGTAGATAGTCCGCGTAGAGGTCGAGCATGGCCTCGACCGCCACGAGGACCCGCTCGGTCTCCCGCTTCGGCTTCCAGCTGAGCTGCGGGCCGCGTGGTCGCTTGTTCGGCACGACCGGCACCTCCTTGCTACCTCCAGAGTCCGCCCAGGCGTCCTTTCTCATCAAGTGCCGCGAGGAGGTGCCTGACCTGTGTTTTTCAGTTCCGGCGGGCCGGGTCGCGGCTGAGCTGGGCCATGAGTTCCCGGTTGGTCGTGCGGGCGGTCGCGTACAAAGCCAGGTAGGCGAGTTCCTCGTCACCGCGCCGGGTGAGCGGCCAGTCCTGCACGAGCAGCTGCGGTTGGCCGACGGACCCTCCGGGTGCGTGGGGAAGCATGGGCTATCGGCTGCGCCTGGTGGTGACGAGTTGTCCGTTGTGGAGGCGGTGGTCGAGTTCGAGGCCGCTGTCGAGCATCGCGAGGACGTCGAGGTGTCGGTCGGACGGTACGGTCGCCACGGTGCGCCCGTCGCGGCCGACGCGGATGGTCGGGCGGCTTTCGCTGGGCCGCGCGATGCCGACCGGCCCGTCGGGAGTCCCGGTCACGAACCGGGTGAGCGGGGTGGTGGCGTCGCTGCCGTCGATGAGCCGGTTGATCAGGTCGGCGGGGGTGCGGACGTAGTCGAGGAGGTCCAGGACCTCGTACTCGCCCGCCCTGTACTGGGAGATCCAGCCGTCGATGTGGTGCTGGGCGGTCCACTGCCGCAGCGCATCCGACCGGTAGCCGAGTCGTTGGGCGTCGCGGCCGAGGGCGTGGGCGATGCGTCGGGAGGTGATCCCGGAGGTGAGCAGGGTCAGGGCCTGCTCGGTGTCGACGCCGTGGCGGATGTGCCAGGCGGTGTGCGTGTTCAGCCGGGGCGCTGTGGGGGAGAGCGCGGGGCTGGTGTTGACCAGGTTGATCAGGGCACCGACGGTCCAGCTCAGGGCGTGTCCGAAGGCGGTGCTGATGTTGCGGACGGCCTGGTCCAGCGCCCAGGCGGCGGGGACGCCGGGCTGCCAGGAGCGGGCGAGGTCGGGGATGGCGGTGCCGGAGATCCACTCGCGCAGCGCGGGGGCGATGGGGACGGTCATCTCCGTTCCCCGGGTCTCCTTGTCCTTGAAGCCCCAGGTCGGGGTGACCTCGGGGCAGTGCTGGAGGAGGCGGTCGAAGACCTCGTGCTCGGTGAGGAAGTCCAGGGTGCGGTGCAGCGGCCACTCTTCGGGCGGGGAGAGCTGCACCCATGTGGTGTCCTCGGTGGCGTGCTGGTTGAGGAGCACGGCCAGGTGCCTGGCGAGCCAGTCGAGGTAGCGGGCCGACCCCAGGCTGGTGCCGGTGGCGGCCCACCGGCTGGCCCGGTCGGTGTCGGTGCGCTCGAACTCGGTGGCGACCTGGTCCGCGAGCTGGAGCCACCGGCTGGTGGTAGCCCCGTTGCCGGGCTGGGACAGGGCGAACAGCCCGTCCAGGGCGTCGAGGGGCTCCCCTTGCGGCACTGTGGCGGCGGCGTGGAGGTTCAGGACGAGCCAGACGAACGACGCGAAATCCGCGGCGGCGCCGTCCGCTAGGGCGAAGACGCCGTCCGCGTCGTTGCGCAGGGTCTCCTCGGCGGCGGCGAGATCGGCCAGCGCGTCCTCGGTCAGCAGCGTGGACACGACGCGCAGCTGCTGCGGGTCGGGGTCGAGGATGCCGAACGCGGCTGGCCGGGGCTCGTAGGGGCGGGTCAGGAAGATCCAGCCCTCGCTCTCCCGGCCGGCGCGCCCGGCGCGGCCGATGGCGTTGAGGAGCTCGGCGGAGGACAGAGCGCGCTCGCCCTCGTAGTCGGTCCGGTCGCCGTCGACCTTGTGATCGACGATGACGGTGCGCACCGGCAGGTTGACGCCGTCGGTGAGGGTGCTGGTGCTGGCGATCGCCAGGAGGTCGCCGCGGCGCAGCGCGCCTTCGACGGCGTGCAGGACGTCCTCGGGCAGGGCGCCGTGGTGGTAGGCGGCGCCGTGCCGGGTGCAGCGCACCAGCGGATGCTCCTGGCCGAGGGTTTCGCCGAGGTAGTCGGCCAGCGCGGCGGCCTGGGGGCGTTCGGGGAGGTGGTCGGCGATGGCGAGCGCGGTGTCCCGGGCCCGTCGCCTGGTGCTGACGACCATCAGGACGCTGCCGGCGTCGGTGAGTTCGGCGGCACCGGCGGCGAAGACCTTGTAGTTCGCGATCCCGTTCGGCAGGACGGTCCTGGAGTTCCATCGGCGGGGGTTGCGGCCGGGGTAGCGCCGGGTGCCCACCTCGCCGGTGGTCAGCACGCTGATGGCGGAGGAGGAGGTCGGCCGGACGGCGAAGAGGGCCTCCACCGGAACGGTGGCGATCACCTTCGCGGGACGGGTCGCGGTCGCCGGCTGCTCGGTCAGCTCGGCCTGGTCCTCCATCAGGTTCGGGTACATCAGCCCGTGCAGTCGGCGCGGGCCCCGCCAGGTGTCGGTGAAGTAGACCTCCCGCTCGGGGCGCGTCGGGTCCAGCCACGAGGCGATGTCGCCCTTGTTGCCGACCGCCGCGGACAGCAGGACCAGCCGGATGTCGGCGCGGGCCTGCAGCAGCGCGAGCAGGCTCTCCAGTACGAAGCCGCGCTGTCCCTGGCCCAGGTGGTGGGCCTCGTCGACAACGACCAGGCCCACGTCCTCCAGCGCCTCGCCGGGGTTGTTGCGGATCATGTGCATGAGCCGCTCGGGGGTGACGATCTCCAGGTCCCCGCCGTCCGGTTCAGCAGGTGAGGACCAGGGGATCGTCGGGAACTCCGGCTGCTCCGCGGCCAGGCGCCGGCCCAGCACCCGCAGACGGCCGCGCAGCGCCGATCGCATCTCCCGACCCAGGCTGCGCATCGGCGACACGTACACCACCCGCCCGGGGCGCTGCGCGAGGTGCGAGCAGATCACCAACTGCGCCATCAGCGTCTTGCCGGCGCTCGTGGGCACGCTGATCAGGCTGCGCGAGGTCGCCGGGTCGAGCGGGTTGCCGCGCTCCAGCTGCAGGAGCTGGCGCTGCGGCGGCCAGAGAGTCATCACCGGGGGCTTCGACAGCGCGAAGCTGCGCGCCACCGCCGGGGGAGTGCCCGGGGGGAGCAGCTGGTACAGGCTGCTGTCCGCCATCTCCCCGCTCAGCTGGAACAGGTGCGCGGCGACCCACCGCGCCAGCCCGTCGCCCCGGCCCGCTGTCTCCGTCATCACGTCCATCAGCAGCCGCTGCGCGGCCAGCAGATCCTGCTCTTCTCCGAAGCCGAGGAACTGGTACAGGTGGAAGACCGCCTCCACGACGGCCTCCGCCGGCCCGTACATGGTCCGCGCCAGGGACTCGCGGCGCATCACCGCCCGCACCTCGCGCAGCTGCCGCCGCCACACCCGCAGCGCCCGGCCCAGCTCCGGCCGTTCGAAGCCGAGAAAGACGACACCGGCCTCCACCGCCAGGGTGCCGATGTGCAGCCGCAGTTCACCGGTGATGTCGACGAGATCGCGGACCTGCCGGTAGACGGCGGTGGCGTTCGGATCCTGCTCGCTGCGCCGGTACCCGGCCTGCGCCGCGAAGGCGATCTGGAGCCGCTCGGCCGCCGGCCGGCGCTCGTCGCCCAGGGCGAGGTCCATCAGGTGCGCGCTGGTGGCGAAGGCCCGCCGTACACGCACCGTGTCGTAGTCGGGCGTCTGCGGGTCGAGGGCGGCGATCCCGTGCAGGTACCACGCCGTGGCGAGGGTCTCCGGCCCGATCTCGCGGTCGCCGCGGAACGCGGCGACCTCCAGTTCGGTCATCGCCGCGAGCAGGTCCTGCGCGCTGGGCAGGACGCCGCCCGGCTGGTACTCGCCCAGTGCCGAGGCGAGCACCTCCGGGTCTAGAGTCCGCTCCACACGTACCCCCTCACGTCCTTCGCGAAGTTCTCAAGGTCCTCGATCGCCACCACCAGGCCCTGCAGCGCGCCCGGGTGGGTGTGGGTGGTGAAGTGGGTGTGGGAGAGGCGGAAGGCGGTAGCCGGCGTGTCCGCGGCGTTCAGCGCGATGCTGACGCCGCCGTTGCCCGACGCCTTCCGCTCCACCCACTGCCTCGGCATCGAGCTGACGAACACCCTGGTGTCCGCGGCGAGTTCCCGGCCGCCCCACGAGAACTGTCCCATGTACCGGGCGCCCTCGGTGTTCAGCTGCTTCCATGCCTTGCGGATCGTGCCGTCCGCCGTGGAGGTCGCACCGGTGACCTTCTTCATCTCCCACAGCCGGAAGACGAACCCCAGCTCGCTGCCGGGCACGCGGTGGATCACCAGGCCGTCCGGCCCGCCGTCGTTCACCGCCGACTTCGGCGGATCCAGGATCTCCACGCTGCGCCCCGGCTCAGGCGGCAGGTCCCGGGTCAGGAGGTACCACAGCCACTCACCCACGTATCCGGTCACGCCGGTGGCGTCGTTGGCCTCGAACACCGGGCTCGCGTGCAGCAGGACGTGCTCGCGGTCGGGGCCGGCCAGCTTGGTCTCGGCCAGGACGTTCTCGCGCCACAGCCGGTAGCCGTGATCGTCGAGGTCGGTGCGGGCCTTCATGATCTCGTCGGCGATGATCCAGGCCGCCGCCGCGCGGTCCTCGGGCTCCTGCCCGATGGTCACCACCAACTCCCAGCGGCACACCTGCTGCTCGCCGCGGAGCTCTCGGCTGGTGAGGTCGACCAAGCGGCCTCCGACGGCCTGGGCGTGCTCCATCGCCTGCTGCGCAGGTATCGCCACCCGCCCCCACCTCCCGATCCTGGCCGTGTCGAGTTCTGCGGCGAGGCCACGGAGCCACCCTACCGACCGCAGCAGGCAGTCACCGGCGAAGAGCCCCGGCCCGCTGCCGCGGTCAGGAGTACTCGGCCGCCAGCTCCGCCACCCACCGCGTCACCTTCTCGGCGTCGATGGTCTCCTCCCAGCGGACCTCCCTGCCGGGATGGGCGGTGCACTCCAGCCGGGAGCGGAAGCCGCCCTCTGGCAGCTGCTCCAGTGTCGCCGAGGGCTCGGCGGCGCACCGATCGTGCCGCGCGGTGGAGCACAGCCGGGCGGCTGCCAGCGCGGATAGATGCCGACGCGGAAGGGTGGTGGCGGTCCGGCAGCCGTCGCACTCCAGCAGGTGCCGCACCGCCGGGCCGTGGTTCCAGAAGGTCCGCCAGAGGCCGTTGCTGGTGCGCTCGGCCTGGTTGCAGCTCGCGCACGCCGGACCGCGGACGAGGTCGTGCCCGGGTTCGTGGCAGTGGTCCCAGACGGCGGCCTGCCGCAGGCCGCACACCACACAGAGGTAGCGGTCGGCGCGCGACGCGCGCCGCCGCTCGCTGGTGTACCGCACGCCCCGCATCGACCCCCCGTACAAGTGGTGCTCACCGCTCGCACAGGTTGGGCACTGGGTTATCCAGCCCTCCGCGCCGGACGACCGCCAGTCGTGCTGCTGGTCCCGGTTGCCCACGGTGCCGCACCCGGCGCACCGCCGCGCCCGGGCGAGCAACGCCAGGTGCTCGGCGCGCCACCGGTCCAGGACTGCCGCCCACCGCTCGGGGATGCTCCACACCCCGGCCCGGCGCCGGACCACGTCCATGACGACAACGCCGGCCACCACCAACGGGTCGCGCCCGTCAGGCTCCCGGGCGCTGGGCAGCAGCCGGTTGAGCTCCTTCACGGCCAGGCGCTGTGCTGCGCGGTCGAGCCCGACGTCGAGGAGATCGGCTACGGGAGCGCGGCGGCGGGCTCGCGCGGCCCTGTCGACGAGTTCGCCCTGGACGGCCCTGCGCCAGTCGTCGTCGAACCGGCAGCCCCGGTTCAGTTCCGTCCACGGCAGCCCCAGGGGGACAAGCCGGCCCGGTGCCGCGGCAACCGCCGCAAGATCCCGAAGAGCCCCGTCGAGCTGGGCCTCGTCGACGTGCCACACCCCGCTGCGCTTGACGCCGGGCAACGCCGCTGCGCCCAGGTACAGGTAGCCGGTGTCACGGAGGAAGTTGGAGTGAAGACCGGCGGCGGCAAAGCGCAACGGGGGCGCGGTCAGCACGGACGCGGCCGTCGCTTGGGCGGTGGCGAGGGGAATCAGCACGGGGGCAGGGTGCCAGCACGCACTGACAAACCGACAGGTCGACGTCGAGCTGGTGCATGGTGACGTCGACCTCGCCATCCAGATGCTGTTGAAGGCCGCGATCCCGGACGCTGGAGCAGGTCCGGGTGCGGGCGATGACCCGCCGAACCGGCGACCTGGCTGCCCGCCGGTTCGGACCAGGGCGTTCGTCCCGGCCGCCAAACCGGTACGGCCCTCTCGCCGACGCGGAGGGTTAGAGGGCCACTTCCGGGGCGACGCGGTAGCCGTCAGCGGTCTTCACGACGAGGTTCTTCTCCTGAAGTCCCCTCAGCGCCCTCTGGACCCAAGGGACGACGGGGTCGAACGGGGCGGACCCAATGATGTGCAGCAGCACTTCCCGCTCGCTGGACGACAGGTCCCGCCTGGTGATCAAGGAAGCGTTGATCTCGATGGGACCGCGAGACTTCGGGGAAACGGCTGTGTCCTCGCTCATCGCGGAGTTCCTCGCGTTTCTGGGAGCCGGGCTCCTCGATCATTCGCCGGTCGCCGGTGCTCGGCCGCCGACTGATCTTCAGGGGGCAGAGAAGGACCGTGTCGGGTCCTGCGGCGAGAACGCGGAATCACCCTACCGGCCGGACGGAAGAGCGGCTGCTCCGCCAGCTCCGGGGTCGCTGTACGAGCGGCATCGCGTTAGAGGGCGAACGGGCCGCCCCGGGCGGAGAGCAGGGTGGGGTGCGGGGTCTGGAGCAGGATCTCGCGGCGCCCGGCCCACCGGGAGCCGGCTGCGGGGGTCCCACCGCTGCTCCAATCTCGGAAGTGCTGGGCGGTGGCGTCGAGGATCTCCTCCAGCTCCGGGCCGGCCCCGAGTCCGGCCCGCAGATGCTGCACGATGGACTGCCCGGCGTCCCGGGAGAGCATGGTGCCGTGTTCGGCGGCCACGACTTCGCGGAGCCGGGCGATGATGCCGGCCAGCTCCGGTGCGTCGGCCGACGGACGTCCGTCGGCTGGGCCGGATGTCTCCTCCAGCCAGGTGGCCAGCTCCTCGGCCTCGTAGAGGTTGAAGCGGATTCCGCTGCCGAGGAACACGGCGTGGAAGATCCGCAGGACCAGGTCCCTGCGGCGGGGCTTGAGCCTGCGGTCGGTGAGGCAGTGGCCGCAGAGCCAGCCCAGGGCAACGCCCTGCTGGTTCTGCGGGCGCGGAGGGCGGCCGAGGAGCGCGCCCCGGGGGACCGGACCGGCGCACAAGTCGCAGGTGGCCCCCTCGGTCGCGGCACGGGTCGCTGCCGGGTCGGGCAGAACGCCGGGCACCCAGTCCGCGGGCGGTTCCTGGGCGACCTCGGCGACGGGCTGGTGGTAGGTTCCCGGGCTGCGCAGCCACTGCTGGACCTGCCGGAGGGCGTCGCGGGCCTGGTCCTGGTCCATGTCCTCGCGGGTCGGGGCGCCGACCGCCTCGTTGATCCGGATCTGGACGAACGGGATCGGCTCGCCGACGGCTTTGCTGAGCCGGCCGACGCGGAGAGCGACCTCGGCCCGGGCCTCCATCACGTCGAGGAGGGCGATCTCCTCCTCGCGCAGCACCGGGGCCGGGATCACCATCGTCGATGGGTCGGCCAGCCACTGCTCGGCCTGGTTGATCCCGACCACCAGGTCCTCCAGGTCGGCTTCCCAGCGGCGTCGGACGCCCATGGCCTGGTTGATCTGGGGGTGGATCACCCGCAGCGGCTGGCGGAGCAGCCGGCCGAGCTCGGTGGCCAGGTCGTTGAGGTGCCGACGGGCGTGAGCGTCCGTCAGCAGGAACACCGGATCGCAGACCCGGCACTGCTCTCCGTCGGCCGGGGCGGGGCGCTCGCCGCAGGCCGCGCAGACGAAGCCGGGGCAGCTGGCGCAGAGGGTGTCGCCGGGGCCGGCCTCGATCCAGGCGTCAGCGGGGGCTTCGTCGCGCAGCACCTGGGTGAGGGAGCGGCAGGTTCGGGTGCACCGCTGCGCGGCAAGGGCGGCACCAGTCTGGCGGACCAGGGCGGTGCGGTACACCCGGTGGCCGGCGGGCCAGCCACCGGCGCGGGTGAAGTCGGCGGTGGGGTGAACCGGTTCGATCTCAGCGGCGGTGAAGGCGTCCATCAGCCAGGGGTCAACCGCGCTGTCCCCGCCGTCGACGACGCAGCCACAGGGGAGCTCGGCCGGGTCACCGAAGGCGGCGACGTTCGGGAGGGCGCAGGCGGGGCAGATCACCCACTGGTAGTGGTCGTCGTCGTGGACGTACATGCCGCCGGCGGGGTGAGCGTGCCACAGGTCGCCGGGGTGAGCGTAGGAGCGTGAGGGGATGGGCCCGAGGGCGAGGAGAGCAGTGCCGTGCCACTCGTCGGGGATCTCGACGGGCGTGGTCCACTCCGCCGGGTGCAGGTCCTGGTCGGCCTCGTCGTACGGTGCCTCGGCGCAGGCCGCGGCGAACCGTCGCCACCAGCCGAGCCAGCCGTCGGCGAGGTAATCGGATTCGCTCTCGTGCGCATCCAGCCACAGGCGCTCGCGGGGGAGCCAGAAGGCCGGGGTGAAGGTGCGGCCGTCGGCGCCGGTGAAGGTGGTCGGCTCGTAGACCCAGGGGATCTCGAGCAGGTCGAAGACCGCGGACCACTGGGCGTGCAGCTCGGTCCTGAACGAGGGCTGGACCAGCTCGAAGGGCATCCGGTACCTCGCCGGTTGGAGCATCGGGTCACCGGGTGCAACGAGTCGGGTGCGGGTGAAGTGCAGGCTGTCACCCGCTTGGAGGGGCGGGTGGAAACGCCTGAGCGCCGGAGGCGGGCCCCGGCGAGGCAGGGTAAGGCGTCAGGGGCCGCGGAACAGCGCGGTCACCGTCGGCCCCAGGTCGTGCAGGCCAGCTCATGCCAGATGGTGTGCAACCGCACGAGGGTGAAGCCGTCCTTGCGCACGTAGACCACACGCTCGACAACGCCTTCGACGACGTCGCGCTGCTGCTCGCCCTCGTCGACCTCGCCGCCGCCTGCACGATCACCGGGCTTGATCGGCATGACCGTAGCCGGGTCGGCGGGTGCCGCTCCACCGGATCGTCAACTTCGCTCCACCAGGCTGGCTGGAACCTCATCGGTCCGCCAGGCGGGGACTGCGAAGCTAGCCGACGGCGGGAAGGATGCGGATGTTGCCGGCCTTGCGGGTCTTCGCTTTCGCCCTCTTCTTGCGCTGCTCCGCGAGCTGGTCCTTGTATGCCGCGGCGGCGCGCTGGTAGGCGGCGACGAAGTCGGGGTGGTCGAGGCGGTGCTCGGCCGGCATGACTGCGATGGCGGCGACGCAGTCCTCGGGGCTGCGATATGGCGCGATCATGGCGTTCAGCTGGTACGTGCCGTTCTTGACGCGCTTCACGAGATGGGCGAGCTCGAGGTCGCGCATCCCGGTGATCACCGTGGCGCGGGAGATCTTGACGAGCTTAGCGATTTCGTCCTGGTTTTGGACGAGGCGTCCGCCCGGCTCGCTGTAGGCCCGGAGCTTGAGCAGGATTCGGTAGGCCGCAGGTCCCATGTCCAAGTCAGCGACTACGCCGTCCGCGTTGACAGCTGCGAAGTGCAGAGTCACGAGGTGGTGCTCCTCTCCTTGTCCTGCCGGGCCTTGCGGCGCGCTGCCCGTTCCTCAGCCCGTGTCTTGCGCAGTTCCTCGATCGCGGTGCGCATCGCGTCCAACGATGGGAACCGAACGCGGTCCGGCAGTCCCGTGTTGCCCCGGATCTCGGAGATCCTATCGGCCTGTTCGACTCGAACCATGTGGGCCGGCTGATTCTCGGTCGCGGGGATGAACTCGGCCACCCGGTACGAGTACGGGGGGTTGAACTGGTAGACGCCGGGCCGCTTCTTGTAGACGATCCCGTGCTCCATGATCTCCTGGAGAGCATCGTTGATCTTCGGGCGGGTGATATCCAGGACAGTACCCATCTCCTCCTGGGTGAGCTCGATCACGCCGCCGGCCCGCTGGCAGGCGATCATCAGGATGATGATTCTGAGGGGGAGGGCTTCGCGGAAGAACTGGGCGATGACCAGAAAGAACTCCTGGCTATCGAGCGAGAAGGACCCCTGCTGGTTGGGCTGGCCCGAGTAGATCTCCAACGGCTTGTGCCGGGCACTTACGGAGACCTTGCGGTCGGGATAGCGCTCTGCCAGATCGTCAAGACCGGGCGTGTGGGGGACCGGCGCCAGAGGGGAGCCGAAGGCGCTGAGTGGGTCGGCGAGGGGCAGCTGGGGTTGCTGCGGATTGGCGCGCGGCGTACTACGGCGGCGGCGCGCGGGCTCGGTCGGCACGGGCTGGGTCTCCCACGGTCGCGTTCAGGTTGATCACTGCGGGAGCAGCAGTATGTCAGAACCCTTTGACAAGAATGTTGGACCCTTACGACATTCCGCGTGTCGCGTGTCCCCTCAGGGGGAACACCGACTCCAACAGTGTTCCCCCTGAGGGGACACGGGCAGGGCCAGTGCCGCTCGCGGCACAAATGTCAAAGACCTTTGACCATCTTGCTGCCTCGCTGTCAGCATCTTTGACATTTTGGCCATCTACTGTCCCCTCAGTCGGTACACGGCGGGGACGCTGTGTACCTGGTCAGGGGTCAGCTACGTATACGCACGATAGCCTCTGACCAGGTAAAACGTCTTCGCCGTACTTTCTAGGTGGCGCGGGTCCGGAGCCGGCTACCGGTCACAACCGCTGGCCCGAGGGCCAGCACGGGCGCGGGTCTGGGGTACCAGGGCGCTTGGCGCCCCTGGACCCCGCCCCGGGCCGGCATCACCCAGCGCGAAGCCGATGTGATGAGGGCTGCTGCTCGTTCGCGCTGGGCAACGCCGTCCTTCTGTTCACCGGGATCCCGTGCTCAGTCGTGCTTCCCCGCTCTGCGTCCGCCTGGTGGCGGCCGCGTGGGTGTGGTGGGGGTGGGGGTGGGCGGGGTGTCTGGGTGGGGTGTGGTGGGGCTGTGGGGTGGGTTCTGAGGCTGTGTGGGGTGGTGGTGGGTGGTGGGTCTGGGTGTGGTGTTCCGGTGGGTGGTCGTGGGTCTGGCTGCGGTGGTGTTGGTGGTTGTGGTCCTGGTGGTCTTCGGGGTGGTGGTGCTGGGCGCGGGTTCGGGGTTGCTGGGTGTGGTCGGGGTCCGGTGGTGGCGTGGGTTGGGCCGGGCTGGTGGGGTGGCCGGCTTGGGGTGGTGGTCGGCCCGGAGGGCCGTGGGTGTTGGGGCGGGGGTTGGTTTCTGGGGTGTGTTTTCGGGGTGGTGTTTTTCGGGGTGAGGGTGGGTTTTCCGGGGTGGGTTCGGAATTCCCGGGGGGTGTTTTGTGGGGGGTGTTTCCCGGTGGTGGCGTGGGTTTTTGACGGCAGGTTGGGGGTGTTGTTGTCTGCGGTTTTTCGGCCCGGAGGGCCGGTCGGTGGGGGAGGGGTAGGGCCGGAGGCCCGGGGGTGCGGTCTGGTCCTCTCGGTCTGGACCACTCACTTACCATGCTGGTCTAGTCCTCTGAGGTCTATACCACTTGAAACTGATGATGAATCAGCAAAATCTGACGTAGCGTCACGCGTGCGCCACGCCCCAACCGGGCCCGACCACCCGCTACACTGGACCCATGAACACAACCCAGCGCGGAGCGCCCACCCCACAAGCCTCTGACCAGCACAAATACAACCCGCACCCAACAACTGACCCACTCTCACCCCCTCGCACCCCGGAGGGGTGCGCCTCCCTCCCGACTCCGCTGCGGAGCAGCGGAGCACCGGCGGGCGGGTTTACACAAAACCGAGCCCACCATACCAGAAGTAATCGGGGTTTGGGGGTGGGGGGTGGTT
>NZ_JBHYGR010000032.1:0-2977 GCF_042738155.1 Kitasatospora sp. NPDC059088
TCGCCCGACACAGCCCTCACCGGACTGCGCGAGCGACCTCCCCCCACACACCCCCCCCCCCCGCGGGCCGCGGGGGGCGGGGCGGGGGGCGGCCCCCCCCCCCCCCGCGCGGGGGGCCCCGCCCCGTCACGCCGATGCTAAGTTCCGGAGAATGAGCGAGAAGGAAGAGCAGGACCTGCCCATGAACGACGGGCCCTCGAAGCCGGCCATGCGCGAGGCGCTGGTGGCCGCGGCCTTCGAACTCTTCCTGGAGCGCGGCTTCGAGCAGACGACGGTCGACGACATCGTCTCGCTCGCCGGTGTCGGCCGGCGCTCCTTCTTCCGCTACTTCCCGGCCAAGGAGGACGTGGTCTTCCCCGACCACGAGCGCAGCCTCGCCGAGATGACGGAGTTCCTGGAGTCCGGCAGCGGCGAAGAGGACCCGGTCCGGCACGCCTGCGAGGCGGCCCGCCTGGTCCTGCGGATGTACGCGGAGCAGCCCTCCTTCTCCGTCCAGCGCTACCGCCTCACCCGCAAGGTCCCCGGCCTGCGCGCGTACGAGCTGTCGGTGGTCTGGCGCTACGAGCACACCCTCGCCGCCTACCTGCGCGGCCGCTTCGCCGCCCGCCCGGACGGCCCGCTGCGCGCCGACGTGATCGCCGCCGCCGTGGTCGCCGCGCACAACCACGCCCTGCGCACCTGGCTGCGCTCGGGCGGCGAGAGCGACTGGGTGACCGAGGTGGACGCGGCGATGGCCTTCGTCACCTCCACCTGGAGCGACCGCCCCGCCGACGCGGCCCAGGAGGGCGAGGGCCCGGGCGACGACGTGGTCGTGCTGGTCGCCAGCCGCCACGCGCCGCTCTGGCGGATGGTCCAGGGCATCGAGAGCGCCATCGGCGACTCCCGCCGGATCTGACGACGACGGCCGAGCTACGACGATCGGGCCACGGCGGTCGGGTCACGACGGCCGGGTCACGGCGGAACCCGACGGGCCGCCGGCCCCGATCCGCCTTCCCGCGCACCCTCCTGACCGATCGTCCGTCGGTCCCACCGCTGTGCGCGCCGCTGCCCGCCCGCCCGCGCCCCGGCCGCCGGCAAAGTCCCGGAAAACAAAGAGAACCCCAGATCAACTGGGGTTCTCTCGTCGGTGTCCGAGGGGGGACTTGAACCCCCACGCCCGATAAAGGGCACTAGCACCTCAAGCTAGCGCGTCTGCCATTCCGCCACCCGGACTAGGTGTCGCCCTCGCGGCTTCCGATCTCTCGTCCGTCGCGCTGACAGATGTAACTGTAGCAAAGATCGGCTTGAGCTCCCAAAACGGCTCCGGAGCGGGCGGACGTGCTGGTGGCGGGGCTGGCGGCGGGGGCGGGGGGTGGTCTGTGGCGGGGGTGTGACCAGCGGGTTTCGGGGGCGTGCGGGGGGTGGATCGCGATCGTGGGCTGGGGGAGGATGGGCGGACGTGCTCGTACGGCCCGGGTGCAGGTCCTGGGGGTGGCGCGCTGGTGCGTCGGTGCGGGCCAAAGACGAGGAGTGACCGTGAGCGAGCGGAGCGAGTCGGCGGCGCCGAAGGTGACGGCTGAGTCGGAGGTCGCCGAGATCTGTCGCGATCTGATCCGGATCGACACCAGCAACTACGGTGACGGCTCCGGCCCGGGCGAGCGCAAGGCGGCCGAGTACGTGGCCGAGCAGCTCGCGGAGTTCGGGATCGAGCCGCAGATCTTCGAGTCGGCCAAGGGGCGGGCCTCGACGGTGGTCCGGATCGAGGGCGAGGACCGGTCCCGTCCCGGCCTGCTGATCCACGGCCACACCGACGTGGTGCCGGCCAATGCCGCGGACTGGACGTACGACCCCTTCGGCGGCGAGATCGCCGACGGCTGCGTCTGGGGGCGCGGCGCGGTCGACATGAAGGACATGGACGCGATGACCCTCGCCGTCGTCCGTGACCGGCTGCGCACCGGCCGCAAGCCCCCGCGCGACCTGGTGCTCGCCTTCCTCGCGGACGAGGAGGCGGGCGGCACGTACGGCGCCCGCTTCCTGGTGGACAAGCACCCGGAGCTGTTCGAGGGCGTGACCGAGGGCATCGGCGAGGTCGGCGGCTTCTCCTTCACCGTCAACGACCAGGCCCGGTTCTACCTGGTGGAGACGGCTGAGAAGGGCATGCACTGGATGCGCCTGACGGTCGAGGGCCGGGCCGGGCACGGCTCGATGTCGAACGACGACAACGCGATCACCGAGCTGTGCGAGGCCGTCGCCCGGCTCGGCCGCCACAAGTTCCCGCTGCGGATCACCCCGAGCGTGCGGGCCTTCCTGGACGAGCTGTCGGACGTCCTCGGGTACCGGCTGGACCCGGAGGACATGGACGAGGTGGTCCGCGTGCTCGGCGGCATCGCCAAGATGATCGGCACCACGTTCCGCAACACCGCCCAGCCGACCATGCTCGGCGCCGGCTACAAGGTGAACGTGATCCCCGGTCAGGCCACCGCCCACGTGGACGGGCGCTTCCTGCCCGGCTACGAGGAGGAGTTCCTCGCCGAGCTGGACAGCGTGCTGGGCCCGCGCGTGAAGCGGGAGAGCCTGCACTCGGACCGGGCGATCGAGACCGACTTCGACGGCGCGCTGGTCGAGGCCATGCAGACCGCGTTGCGGGCGGAGGACCCGATCGCCCGGGCGGTGCCGTACTGCCTGTCGGGCGGGACGGACGCCAAGTCCTTCCAGGACCTCGGCATCCGCTGCTTCGGCTTCGCGCCGTTGCAGCTGCCGCCGGAGCTGGACTTCGCCGGGATGTTCCACGGCGTGGACGAGCGGGTGCCGGTGGACGGGTTGAAGTTCGGCGTCCGGGTGCTGGACCGCTTCATCGACGCCTGCTGATCGATCGACCGATCGATCGATCGGCGTCTGCTGATCAGGCGACTGGGTCGGGCCCCCCCCCCCCCGCCGGGGGGGGGCCGTCCCCCTTGTGGGAGCGCAGGTTTTGGGGACGGGTGGGACGCGGTCCAAA
>NZ_JBHYGR010000032.1:2987-6127 GCF_042738155.1 Kitasatospora sp. NPDC059088
GCTTTATTTCTCTGTGCTGTCACGCGGGGCGAGTGGCCCCCCCCCCGCGGGCGGCGCGGGCCCCCCCCCCACCGCATTGTCGGAGCGCATGATTGTGGGACGGGTGGAAAGCGATCAACAGAAACGATTCTGCTTGCCATTCCGCGCCGGTCGTCTGTGCGAAGGATCACCGTTGCGGGTGAATGGGAAATCTGTTCCGTACCCCGTTTGCCGCAGCGTCGTTCATTCCTTTGCAGCCCGCCGAACGGGTTGCGTTGTCCGTACAGGAGGAATGATGAAGATCAAGAAGATCGCCGCTGTCGCCGCCGCCACCGGTGGCCTGGTGCTCGCCGCCGCCGGTGTCGCGTCCGCTCACGGCGGTGCCGGTGCCGAGGGTGTGGCCGCGGGTTCCCCGGGTGTCGTCTCGGGCAACCAGGTCCAGGTCCCGGTCCACGTGCCGGTGAACCTGTGCGGCAACACCGTCAGCGTGATCGGCGTGCTGAACCCGGCGTTCGGCAACCACTGCGCCAACTTCTGAGCCGACCTCCGGGCCGCTGAGGCCCGTTGAGCCGGGCTCGGTACGGCCCCCGGGCGGCGGACGCGCCGCGCCGGGGGCCTTTGCGTGCCGGGGCTTCTGCATACCAGGGGCCTTGGCGAACCGGACTCGACAAGGTTCGAACGCCCAGATCGCTCGATCGGGTGAAGCTGCTTCGTTCGGCTCAACCTCCCCGTTGGCCTCTCGTTGACTCCTGTGCAGTCAAAGGCCTTGCGCGATTTCCGGATATACGGAAATTCCGACTTTCATACGAGTTCATGCCAAGGTCGCCACGCCGTCTCGAAACGTCAGGGGAAATCATGAGGAATGTCGCCAAGAAGGGGATCCTCACTGCCGTGGCCACCGGCAGCGTGCTGGCCTCGACCGCCGGCTACGCCTACGCGGGCGCCGAGGCGCAGGGGGGTGCCACAGGATCACCGGGTGTCGCCTCCGGGAACTCGGTGCAGGTGCCGGTCGAGGTACCGATCAACGCCTGTGGCAACACGGTCGACGTGATCGGCGCCCTGAACCCGGCGTACGGCAACCACTGTGCCAATGCCTCCGGCGGCGGCCGCCACGCCGCCCCGCGGCCCGGCCAGGGCGGCCACCCCGGGGGCGTCGCCGGTTCCGGTGCGGGCGCCTCCCGCGGCTCCTCCGCCTCCGGTGCCTCCGCGAGCGGTGCCGCGGCGAACTCGGCCGGGGTGATCTCCGGCAACAGCGTCCAGGCCCCGGTGCACGTCCCGGTCAACGCCTGCGGCAACTCCGTGAACGTGGTGGGCGTCGGCAACCCGGCCTTCGGCAACGAGTGCGGCAACGTGGCCCACCCCGCCCCGAACCCCGCCCCGAAGCCGACCGACGACTGCCCCGAGGGCCACACCCCGCCGCCGTCGACCGGTGGCGACACCGGCACGGGCGGCCCGCGCAACGGCGGCCCGTCGACCGGTGTCACCCCGAGCACCCCGGTCGCCCAGCCGTCGAGCAACGGCGGCACCCAGGCCGTCCCGGCCGCCGCCCGCACCAGCGCCCCGGCCGCCCAGAGCGTCGCCGCGAACAGCGAGCTCGCCCACACCGGCGCCGGTGACGTGGAGATGCTCGGCGCCGCCGGGCTCGCGCTGCTGATCGGCGGCGGCGTGCTCTACCGCCGGGCCCGCGCCGGCGCCCGCTGAGTCCACCGGGCCCGCTCGCGGTTGCTGTCGACGGGCAGGGTGAACAGCTGAACAGATGAACGGACGCACCCGCGGCCGCCCGGTTCGAACGGGCGGCCGCGGGTGCGTGAAGTCTCGGCGCGCACTGGTTCGGTGTGCGGCGACTCGGGGTGAGGTGCCCCGCCCGTCACCAGCTCCGGATCTGCCGGATGATCCGTCGCTTGAGTCGGACCGTCCGGCTGCCGTCGGGGAACAGTCGCAGTCGGTCGAGCTCCCAGTGCCCGTACTCGGCGTGCTCGGTGAGCAGTTGGCGCGCCGCGTTGCGGGTGGTACCGCGCGGCATGCGCAGCGACTGGTACTCGTACTCCGGCTGCCGGACCGGCTTCGGTGGGGTCAAAACGCTCCTCCTGAGGATCACCTGCACGCAAGCCTACGGCCTGCCCCGGACAGTCGGCCGGGGTATTTCCGGCCGTCCTCCCGCCCCGGTGCGGCGGTTCGACGGCGCCCGGTCCGGAGGCCCGTCTGACAGTGCATCAGTTCTGTTGCTGCTGTGGAGGGGATACCCCGATACCGGCGCGCGAAGCGGCACCCGGACGGCCCCGCCGGACCGCCTGCGCGCCCTCTGCGCCCGCCCCGCGCCGGTCCCGGTGGGGGACAGAACGCACGGAATCGGACATCAGGGGGGAAGTTGCGGTGAAATCGCGGGTGTAGGTGACAACCGCTGTGCGTACCGGCGCCGCGGGGAGATAGCGTCTGCACCATGTCTGATGCCGCGCAGCCCACCATTGCCGAGGTACGCGCCGCCGCTGAGGCGGTCAAGGCCGCCATCGACCGTCATCTGGAAGCGGTGTCAAGCCCCAACGCAGCTGATGATCCCGCCGTCACCGCTGCCTACGAGCAGCTCGCGACGGCGGCCATCGCCTACGACCAACTCCTGTACGAGGTCTACGACGAGGTCACCCCCTTCGAGATCCCCGGCGACGAGGGACCGGGCGGCTACCACGGCCCGGAGCAGCCCGAGGCGATCAGCGTGCTGATCCGCCGCGACTACCACGTGGTCGACCCCAAGCGGCTGCGCGCGCAGGCCGAGCGGCTCGACGAGTCGTTGACCCCGGGGGGTGCCGGCGGCGTGAACTCCGCGATCGGCGTGCTGTTCGGCGAGTACGAGCCGGACGAGATCGCCGCCCGCAGTGAGGAGTTCGGCCTGGAGGAGGCGGACTCGACGCTCTGGGTGGCGGCGGCCGAGCCGACCGAACCGGGGGAGTGGCTGCCGGAGCCCTTCGAGCACGCGGACCCGCAGTTGCTGATCTGCCGGTTCGACGTGAGCGAGGTCTACGACGACGAGGACCCGGACGACTGACGTCGGACGAACGCGTGAGGGGCGGGCGGGCGGCGACCCGCCCGCGCCCCACCCCGCAGGGGGTGGCGTCGGCGGCGCGCCGCCGCGCGGCGGCCGCCCCGGACGGGAGGTGAAGAGAGGA
>NZ_JBHYGR010000032.1:6137-17926 GCF_042738155.1 Kitasatospora sp. NPDC059088
AGCGCGGCATAGGACGCACGCATTGCTGAGACCGCTGCCGTCTCCGCTCCAATCACCCCAGCGCGGTCCGCGGCACCGACCGGACGGACGGCCGACCGACGGGCGGATCAGTCCTCGGCGACCGCGTTCTCCGCGAGGATCGCCCTGAGCCGGGTGGTGCGCGGCTGCGCCGGGCGCTCGGCGACGGCCTGGGCGAGCGCCGGGCCCGCCGCGTGGACCACCGACAGGTGCCGCTCGCCGCGCCCGAAGGCCGTGTAGACCCACTGCCGGGAGAGCGCCGCCCCGGCGTCCTCCGGGACCACGACCACTGCGGCGGGCCAGCGGCGGCCCAGCGCCTGGTGGACGGTCAGCGCCCAGCCGTGCCGCAGCCGGCCGGCCTCCGCGGGCGGGACGGTCCGGCGCGAGCCGTCCGGGAACTCCAGGTGCAGTCCGGCCGCGTCGCCGTCCAGCACCCGGGCCGGGCGGGTGACCCCGGGGGCGGGGGACTCCACCACCCGGTCGCCCGGGTCGAAGCCGCCGAACCGGCCGGGGCCGGGGTTCAGCCGGGCCTTCGCGGCCGCGTTCAGCGCATGGGTGCCGGCCGGGCCGCCGTGGCCCGGGGTGAGCAGCACCACCTGCTCGGCGGGGATGCCGAGCGCGCGCGGGATGGAGTCGGTGAGCAGCTGGACGGCGCGGTGGACGGCCTCGCCGCCGTCCTTGGCGGCCAGGATGACCACCTCCTTCTCCGGCGCCTCGACCGGCTGCAGCTCGCCGACGCCGACCCCGGACACCAGCTCGCCGATCGGGCCGAAGTCGGGGGTGCGGGAGGCGACCGCCGGGCAGGCCTTGGCGGCCAGCAGGTCGGCGAAGAACCGGCCGGGGCCGGCCGACCAGAGCTGGCCCGGATCCCCGCTGAGCACCAGCCGGGTGCCGTCGGCGAGCGACTCCAGGACGGTGGCGGCCAGTTCGACGTCCAGCAGCGGCGCGTCCAGCAGGACCAGGAGGTCCAGCGCGAGCGTGCCGTCGGCGGCGCGGCTGGGGCCGGCCGTACCGGACAGCAGCTCGGCGAGGGTCACCACCGGCGTCGCGGCGGGGGAGAGGGCGTCGAAGGAGTCCCGGCCCTGGTCGGTCCAGGTGGCGGCCCAGGCCCGCAGCCCGAGCCCCGTCGCGGCGGCGAGCAGTGCGGCCGGCTCGGCCCTAGCCGCGTCGCCACCGGTGTGCAGCACCAGGGCGCTCCCGGCGACGGCCCGGATCAGGGCGGTCGAGGAGGAGGACGGCGCGGCTTCGGCGGCGGCCTCCCAGGCGGCGGGGCCGGGAGCGGCGGGTGCGGGAGCAGCGGGTTCGGGTTCGGCGGACTCCCCGGAGCTCGCCTCCGGGGACGGCTCCCCGGCATCCGGCTCCTCGCCCTCCTCCTCCCCGTCGTCCTCGCCCGGCACGAAGGTGGCCATCAGCTGGAGCAGCTTCTCGGCGAGGCTGTCCTCCGCCATCGCCGGACCCTCCAGGGCGAGCAGCATCCGGGTCGGCGGCTCGGCCTCCTCCTCGTCGCTGTTCGCCGCCGGGGCGCCGGGTCCGGTCAGTTCCTCCTGGAACGACAGCAACCGCCCCTCGGCGACGGCCTCCGCGATCGCGGCGAGCGGGTCCGGGACCCGGAGCCGTTCCAGTCCGGCGACCACGTCCTTCGCGTCCTGGGCCGAGTGCCCGCGCAGCGCCGCCTGCTCCAGCAGCCAGACCACCAGGGCCCGGGCGCGCCGCTCGTCGTCCGGTCCGACCGAGGTGCCGAGCAGGCCGCGGGCGAAGTGGTCCGCGTGCTCGGGGCGCACACCTGCGAGCCCGAGGACCGCCCACGGGTCCTCGCGCAGCTGCTCCGCGGCCCCCTCGCCGAGCGCGGCCACCGCGGCGGCGGCCAGGTCGGCGGGGGCGCCACCGGCGGTCAGCACCGCGGTGGTCTCCCGGAGCGCGTCCGCGCTCGGTGCGGCGGCCCGCATCGGCGCGGCGACCGGGGGAGCGGCCGGCCGGGCGGCCGGCGGGGCCACCGGGGCGGCCGCGGCCGGTTCAGCCGCCGAGGGAGCAGCCGTCGCCTCATCGACACCCGGCTCGGAAGCCACCGGCGCGGCCCCCTCGGCTCCGGACGCCTCGGCCCCGGACCCCTCGGCCTCCGAAGCCCCCGAAGCTCCCGAAGCCGTCGGAGCCTTCGGAGCGGAAGGCCCGAGCCGGTGGGCCCCCGGCCGTGCCTCCTGCTGCTCGATCCGGCGCATCCGCGCCACGATGTCCGCGATCGTCGCCTGGTCGGGCGCGGCCGCGGCCGCAGCCCCCTCCGGAGCGCCGTTGCCCGTGCCACTCATCGTCGTCCGCTCCAAAGCTCACTCCACTGCACGTTCTGCACTGCTCGTTCTGTACCGCGTCGTTCTGTACCGCTTGTTCTGTACCGCGTCGTTCTGCACCGCACGTTCTGCTCGACCGCCCGGCGCCAGGGCTACAGCTCCGTCCACCCCTGGTCCGGGTAGCGGTGCACCGGCGACGAGATGTCGTCCAGCGCGCCGCGGATCTCACCCGGAAGCGTAAGCGCCTCCACTGACAGCGCCGCCTGGAGCTGCGCCACGGTGCGCGCCCCGATCAGCGCGCTCGCCACCCCGGGCCGGTCCCGGACCCAGGCCAGCGCGACCGCGAGCGGACTGCTGGCGAGCCCGTCGGCGGCCGTGGCGACGGCGTCGACGATCCGCCGGGAGCGCTCCCCGAGGTAGGGCTGGACGAACCCGGACAGGTAGGGCGAGGCGCCGCGCGAGTCCTGCGGGACGCCGTGCCGGTACTTGCCGGTGAGCACCCCGCGGCCGAGCGGCGAGCCCGCCAGGATGCCGACCCCGGCGTCGAGGGCGGCGGGCAGCGCCTCGCGCTCGATGCCGCGCTGGAGCAGCGAGTACTCCACCTGGGCGCCGGCCAGCGGCATCCGGTCGTGGTGGGCGCGCTGCCAGGTGGCGGCCTTGGCGAGCTGCCAGCCGCTGAAGTCGCAGACGGCGGCGTAGCGGGCGCGGCCGGAGGAGACGGCGATGTCGAGGGCGCTGAGGGTCTCCTCCAGGGGCGTGGTCGGGTCGAAGGCGTGGACCTGCCACAGGTCGACGTAGTCGGTGCCGAGCCGGTGCAGCGAGGCGTCGAGGGCGGCGAGCAGGTGGCCGCGGGAGCCGTCGAAGCGGCGGGCGGACTCGGGGACGCTGCCCGCCTTGGTGGCGATGACGAGTTCGGAGCGGGGGACGAGGCTGTCGGTGAGGCGGGAGATCAGGTACTCGGCCCCGCCGTCGGCGTACACGTCGGCGGTGTCGACCAGGTTGCCGCCGGCGTCGACGAACTCCTTGAGCTGCTCGGCGGCTTCGTGCTCGTCGGTGTCGCGGCCCCAGGTCATGGTGCCGAGACCGAGGCGGGAGACCTGTAGGCCGGTACGGCCGAGGTGACGCTTTTCCATCGGACGGGCCCTCCACTGGCCGGTGGCACCGGTGGCCCGGTAGCCCCGGTGAACGCGCAGGTGGGGAGAGCGCTCCCCACGTCGGCTGAGCGTAGCGGCCGGTCCCCGGGCAGGGGTGCCGACCCGCAGAACGATCAATGCGGCGGGTGTGACCCAGACCACCACTACCCGTCAGTAGCATGACCTGGCCGGACGCGGTTACGCTCGCCGGCAAGGCCCGCCCGACGTGCTGGCACGCCCCGCCCGACCGGCCACGACGCCCGCCCGACTGGCCACCGGGCCCACCCGACTGGAAGGTTCGGCACATGCGACTCGGCATCAACCTCGGCTACTGGGGACTCGGCATGGACGCCGACAACATCGCGGTGGCCCAGGAGGCGGACCGGCTCGGCTACTCGGTCTGCTGGGCGGCGGAGGCGTACGGCTCGGACGCCGCGACGGTGCTGAGCTTCGTCGCCGCGAAGACCGAGCGGATCGACGTCGGTTCGGCCATCTTCCAGATCCCGGCCCGTACCCCGGCGATGACCGCGATGACCGCCGCGACCCTGGACACCCTCTCCGGCGGCCGCTTCCGGCTCGGCCTCGGCGTCTCCGGCCCGCAGGTCTCCGAGGGCTGGTACGGCGTGAAGTTCGACAAGCCGCTCGCCCGCACCCGGGAGTACGTGGAGATCATCCGCAAGGCGATGTCCCGCGAGCGCCTGGTGCACGAGGGGGCGAACTGGACCCTGCCGCTGCCCGGCGGCCCGGGCAAGCCGATCAAGCTGACCGTGCACCCGGTGCGCGAGCAGATCCCGCTGTACATCGCCGCGATCGGCCCGAAGAACCTGGAGCAGACCGGCGAGATCGCCGACGGCTGGCTCGGCATCTTCTTCGCCCCCGAGCACGCCGCGCTCTCGCTGGACCCGTTGAAGGCCGGGCGCGCCAAGGCCGGCAAGTCCCTGGAGGGCTTCGACCTCTGCCCGACCGTCACCCTCGCGGTCGGCGAGGACATCAAGGCCGGGGTCGACTCCCAGCGTTCCTACGCCGCCCTGTACATCGGCGGCATGGGCAGCAAGGAGAAGAACTTCTACAACCAGCTGACCCGGCGCATGGGGTACGAGCAGGCCGCCGACGAGATCCAGGAGAAGTACCTGGCCAAGGACTACGCGGGCGCCGCGGCCGCCGTCCCGCACGACCTGATCGACGCCACCTCGCTGATCGGCGACACCGCCCGGATCGCCGACCGGATGCAGGCCTACGCCGACGCCGGCGTCACCACGCTGACCCTGGCCCCCGCCGGCTTCACCCTCGACGAGCGGATCCAGGCGCTGCGCACCGGCGTGGAGGCGCTGGAGCGGGCCGGACTCGCCTGATCCGCCGGAGGGGTCCGAGCGGCACTACAGCCAGTCGTGCCGCTTGAACACCCGGTGCAGCACCACGCAGACCAGCGCCATCAGCGACAGCACCGCCGGGTAGCCCCAGGGCTGGTGGAGCTCGGGCATGTCGTCGAAGTTCATCCCGTACACGCCCGCGATCATGGTCGGTACGGCGGCCAGCGCCGCCCAGGCCGAGATCTTCCGCATGTCGTTGTTCTGCTGCACGCTCACCTGGGCCAGGTTGGCGCCGAGGATGTCGGACAGCAGCCGGTCCATGCCCTCCACCTGGTCGTTCACCCGGGCCAGGTGGTCGGCGACGTCCCGCAGGTAGGGGGCGGTCTCCGGCTGGACGAAGGGGGCGCCGCGCTCCAGCCGCAGCATCGGTTCCAGCAGCGGGGCGACGGCCCGGCGGACGGTCATCACCTGGCGCTTGTAGCCGTAGATCCGCCCGGCGGTGTCGCGGCCGACCCGGCCGGGGGCGAAGACGTCCGCCTCCAGTTCGTCCAGGTCGGCCTGGAGCGCGGTGGCCACCTCGACGTAGCCGTCCACCACGGTGTCGCAGACCGAGTGCAGCACCGAGCTGGGCCCGTAGCGCAGCAGTTCGGGTTGCCGTTCGAGCCGGGCCCGAAGGCCGCTGAGCGGGGTGTCCTCGCCGTGCCGGACGGTCATCACGAAGTCAGGGCCGAGGAAGACCATCACCTCGCCGCTGGTGACGGTACGGGTGTCGGGGTGGTGGCCGAGGGTCTTGAGGGTGACGAACAGCGAGCCCTGGTAGGCCTCGACCTTGGGGCGCTGGTGGGCGCTGACGGCGTCCTCGACGGCCAGCGGGTGCAGCGCGAACTCCTTGCCGACCCGGTCGAGTTCCTCGGTCGTCGGTTCGAACAGGCCCATCCAGACGAACGCTCCCGGGCCGGCCGCGCGCGCGGTGGCGAGCGAGTCGGTCAGGTCCTCGGAGGTCCCGAGCCGGCGGCCGTCCCGGTACGCGGCGCAGTGCACGATCATGCGGGCCATTGTCCCCCGGACCGCACTCCACGGCGGGGTCCGGAGGCCGTAGGCTGAGCCCCATGCCCACCCTGTTGCTCGTCCGTCACGGCCGCTCGACCGCGAACACCGCCGGGATCCTGGCCGGTTGGACCCCCGGCGTGGACCTGGACGACACCGGGCGCGCCCAGGCCGCCGCGCTGGCCGGGCGGCTGGCCGGGATCCCGCTGGCGCTCGCCGTCAGCAGCCCGCTGGAGCGCTGCCGGCAGACCCTGGAGCCGCTGCTCGCCGCCCGCCCCGAACTGGGCGCGCCGACCGAGGACGAGCGGCTGGGGGAGTGCCACTACGGCGAGTGGACCGGCCGCCCGCTGGCGGAGCTGGCCAAGGAGCCGCTCTGGCGCACCGTGCAGGACCACCCCTCCGCCGCGGCCTTCCCGGGCGGCGAGTCGCTGCGCGCGCTGAGCCACCGTACGGTCGACGCCGTCCGCGAGTGGAACGCGAGGATCGCCGACGAGCACGGCGAGGACGCGGTCTGGATCGCCTGCTCGCACGGGGACGTGATCAAGGCGGTGGTGGCCGACGCGCTCGGCCTGCACCTGGACCACTTCCAGCGGATCAGCGTCGAGCCCTGCTCGGTCACCGCGATCCGCTACACCCCGCAGCGGCCCTTCGTGCTCAGAACGGGCGACACCGGCGACCTCGCCTCGCTGGCGCCCCGGCCCTCCGCCGCCCCGGCCACCCCGGCGGGTGACGCGGTGGTCGGCGGCACGGCCTGAGCGGCGCCGCCCGCCCCGCGCACCCGGCCCGCCCCACGCGCCCCGTCCGAACGGTGCGCGACACCGCCCGGGCCCGCGGGTGCCACCCCGTCCGCGGCCCCCGGCTCGGCTCCCCGACCGGGGCCCGGAGGTCGTAGGGTGACTGGTGAGTGCCCCGTAGTCCGACCACCCGCCCAGGTGGACAACCCCGCGATCCCGCTTGGCGGATCCGCACCGACCGACACGATCCGGAGCTAGAGCGTGCCCCGTCAGGTCTTCTTCTACGACCAGCCCGAACGGTTCGTGGCCGGCACCGTCGGCCAGCCCGGCGCCCGGGCGTTCTACCTGCAGGCCAGCGCCCGGGGCCGGATCACCAGCGTGCTGCTGGAGAAGACCCAGGTCGCCGCGCTCGCCGAGCGCATCGAGGAGGTCCTGGACGAGGCGCTGCGACGCAGCGGGGGCGACTCCGCCATCCCGGCCGCCGCGCCCCAGGACCTGCTCGACACCGCCCCGCTGGACCTCCCGCTGGAGCAGGAGTTCCGGGTCGGCACCATGGCCCTGGCCTGGGACAGCGTGGACGCCTGCCTGGTGGTCGAGGCCCAGGCGCTGGTGGAGGAGGACGAGGAGGAGGACGGCGAGGAGGCCGCCCTCCAGGACGACGAGAACGGCCCGGACATGCTGCGGGTGCGGCTGTCCGGCGCGATGGCCCGGGTGTTCGCCAAGCGCGCGCTGGACCTGGTCGCGGCCGGCCGCAAGCCCTGCCCGTTCTGCAACCTGCCGCTGGACCCGGAGGGCCACCTGTGCCCGCGCGCGAACGGCTACCGGCGCTGAACACCGAGACCCCGCCGCAGGCCGACCCGGCGGCGGCCGCCGCCCTCGCCGCCGACGTGCCCACCGCCCTGGCGCTGCTGCGCCGGGGCGGGCTGACCGTGCACGGCCGGCTCACCGAGGCCTCCAACGCCGCGCTGTACTGCACCGTCGAGCACGACGGGCTGAGCGCCCAGGCCGTCTACAAGCCGGTGGCGGGCGAGCGCCCGCTGTGGGACTTCCCGGACGGCACCCTGGCCGGCCGCGAGCTCGCCGCGTACGAGCTGTCCGCGGCGACCGGCTGGGAGCTGATCCCGCCGACCGTGCTGCGCGACGGCCCGCACGGGCCGGGCATGGTGCAGCTGTGGGTCGAGCCCGACCCGGAGGCCGAGCCGCTGCTGGCGCTGCAGGACCCGGCCGGCCCGGAGGAGGGCTGGCTGCCGATCGTCCGGGCCGAGGTCGAGGGCGGCCGCACCGCGCTGCTGGTGCACCACGACGACCGGCGGCTGCGCCGGCTCGCGGTGCTGGACGCGGTGCTCAACAACGCCGACCGCAAGGGCGGCCACCTGATCCCGGCCGCCGACGGCCGGGTGTACGGCATCGACCACGGCGTCACCTTCAACACCGAGGGCAAGCTGCGCACCCTGCTCTGGGGCTGGGCGGGCGACCCGCTGCCCGCCGAGGCGCTGGAGGTGCTGGCCGGGCTGGCCGAGCAGTTGGAGGGGGCGTTGGCCGAGCGGCTGGCGCCGCACCTGACCGCCGCCGAACTGGACGCCACCCGCGCCCGGGTGGCCGGGTTGCTCGGTTCGGGCAAGCACCCGCTGCCCTCCGAGGACTGGCCCGCGATCCCCTGGCCGCCGGTGTAGCGCTGGTTCCGTCGGCGTAGCGGGGGTTGCGCCGGGTGGAGCGGGGGTTCCGCCGGGGTTACCGGCCGGTGGTCTGGACCTGTCACCGGAACAGGTCGCACACTGCTCCGATGGACGTGCGACGGACCACCCCCACCCCCCGCCCCGCGCCGGACCTGCCGTTGCACCGCCTGCAGGTCCCACTGCCCCACGTGCTGCCCTTCGCGATCGGAAGTTTCGACGCGATCGGCCCGCTCTCCCGTGCCAACTTCCCCCACCGGCACTCGTTCCACGAGATCGTCATGGTCACCGGCGGCCACGGCGCCCACGTCCTGGACCTGGTCCACCGGGCGCTGGCGCCACCGCAGTTGTGCGTGATCACGCCCGGCCAGGTGCACCACTGGGCGGACGCCGAGGAGCTCACCGGCCGGGTCGTCCTGTTCAACGAGGACTTCCTGCTGGGGCACCCCCAGGACCTCGCCGCGCTGCGCGCGCTGGCCGCCCGCCCCGGCATCGCGCTCGGCGAACAGGCCGGCCCCATCGCCCGGTTGCTCGCCGACATGGAGCAGGAGTACCGGACCAGGGCGCCCGGCTACCAGGGCGTGCTGCGGGCCAGCCTGCACATCCTGATCGTCCGGGCGCTGCGCGCCTGCACCCCGGACGACCGGCCCGCGGTGCCCACCCGGCCGGCCGAACTGGCGGCCGCCTTCACCCGGTTGATCGCCAAGCCGGGCGGGGTGCGGCACTCGGTGGCCTCCACCGCCCAGGAGCTCGGGGTCTCCCCGGGGCACCTGCAGACCCTGGTCAAGCAGGCCACCGGCCGCACCCCGGGCGGACTGATCCGCCGGCAGCAGACCCTGGAGGCCAAACGGCTGCTCGCCTGCACCGATCTGACGATCCGCCAGGTCGCCAAGGAGGCCGGTTTCGCGGACCCGGCGTACTTCTGCCGCTTCTTCCGGCGGGAGACCGGGATGACCCCGGGGGAGTTCCGGGGCAGGGTCGACGGAAATCACCACGATCCCCGGATCATGTCCATCGCCGTCGCACCGGACGGTCCGTAACGTTCCTACTGGCCACCGGCGGCCGGGCCAGCGCGCGGACGGCGGCCGGTTCGGCCCTTGTCATGCCCCCACCATGGCAAGGGCCGCCCCCACCTCCCCCCCACGAAGGATCCACCGGAAGGAGACGGCGCATGCCCCCGTCCGACGGCATGATCAGCCGCAAGACCGTCCTGAAGGCCGCCGCCGCGCTCGGGGCCGCACCGCTGCTCGTCGGCGGCGGGGTCGCCCTGGCCCGCGACAAGGTCGGTGCCGGCCGCATCCCCGGCCTGACCCCCGAGTGCCACGACGGGGACGACCCGACCGTCGAGCAGATCGAGGGCCCGTACTTCAAGCCCAACTCCCCGCTGCGCAGCTCGATGGTGAACGACGGCCCGGGCACCCGGCTGACCGTCAGCGGCTACGTCTTCGGCCGCGCCTGCCGGCCCGTCCCCGGCGTCCTGCTGGACTTCTGGCAGGCCGACGACGGCGGGAACTACGACAACGTCGGCTACACCTTCCGCGGCCACCAGTTCACCGACGCCAACGGCGCGTACAAGCTGGACACCGTCGTCCCGGGCCTCTACCCGGGCCGCACCCGGCACCTGCACGTCAAGCTCCAGGCCCCCGGCCGGCCGATCCTGACCACCCAGCTGTACTTCCCGGGCGAGCCGCGCAACAACACCGACACCATCTACGACGCCCGGCTGCTGATGAACGTCCAGCAGAACGGATCCGGCGAGAACGCCACCTTCGACTTCGTGCTGGACGTGCCGCAGACCCCGGGCACGCCGAGCCCGACGGCCACCGCCACCCCGACCGGAACCCCGACGGCCACCCCGACCGGCGGGCCCACCACACCGCCGAGCGGCAGCTGGGCGGCCGGCCGGGCGTACAACGCGGGCGACCGCGTCACCTACTCCGGTGCCTCCTACGTCTGCCTCCAGGCGCACACCGCCCTGGTGGGCTGGGAGCCGCCGAACGTGCCGGCCCTCTGGCAGCGGTCGTAGCGGCTCCGGCCGCTCCTCCGAGGAGCCGGGCGCCCGGTCGGCGGCAGGGCCGACCGGGCGCTCACCCGTGTCCGGAAACGATCGGACCGAATCACCGGTCCGAAAGGGAACGCGCCGGACCAGTCGCAGGGTGACCGGGCAACGACAGGAAGCTAATCCAGTCGATCTTCGTTACTGGTTAGGCTTTCAAATGTTCTCAAGGTTAAGGTCGATCCCATGCATGCCTGGCCCGCCTCCGAGGTTCCCGCCCTGCCTGGTCAGGGGCTCCCCCTCCACATCTTCGACACCGCAGCGGGCACGGTCCGCGAGGTCGTGCCGCAGGACGGCACCGCCCGGATCTACGTCTGCGGCATCACCCCCTACGACGCGACCCACATGGGCCACGCCGCCACCTACAACGCCTTCGACCTGGTGCAGCGGGTCTGGAGGGACGCCGGCCACGACGTCCTCTACGTCCAGAACGTGACCGACGTGGACGACCCGCTGCTCCAGCGCGCCGTCGAGACCGGCCAGGACTGGGTGGCCCTCGCCGAGCGCGAGACCGCCCTGTTCCGCGAGGACATGACGGCCCTGCGGCTGCTCCCGCCGGCCCACTACGTGGGCGCCGTCGAGTCGATCCCGTGGATCGTCCCGATCGTCCAGAAGCTGCTGGCCTCCGGCGCCGCCTACCGGGTCGACGGGGACATCTACTACTCGGTCGACGCCGACCCGCACTTCGGCGAGGTCTCCGGGCTCACCCGCGAGGCCATGCGCCCGGTCTTCGCCGAGCGCGGCGGCGACCCGGACCGCGCCGGCAAGCGCAACCCGCTGGACGCCCTGCTCTGGCTGGCCGCCCGCCCGGGCGAGCCCGCCTGGGACACCGAGCTCGGCCACGGCCGCCCCGGCTGGCACATCGAGTGCGTGGCCATCGCCCTGCAGTACCTGGGCATGGGCTTCGACATCCAGGGCGGCGGCAGCGACCTGTCCTTCCCGCACCACGAGATGGGCGCCGCGCACGCCCACAGCGCCACCGGCTCCCACCCGTACGCCAAGGCGTACGTGCACGCCGGGATGGTCGGGCTGGACGGCCAGAAGATGTCCAAGTCCCGCGGCAACCTGGTCTTCGTCTCGGCCCTGCGCCGCGAGGGCGTCGACCCGGCGGCGATCCGCCTGGCGCTGCTCTCCCACCAGTACCGCGAGGACTGGGAGTGGACCAAGGCCGTCCTGGACGAGGCCGTCGAGCGCCTCGCCCGCTGGCGGGCCGCCGTCTCCCGGCCGGACGGCCCGGCCGCCGAGCAGCTGCTCGCCGAGGTCCGCACCGCGCTGGCGAACGACCTGGACGCGCCCGCCGCGCTGGCCGCCGTCGACCGGTGGGCCGCGCAGCAGGAGACCGAGGGCGGCACCGACATCGGCGCCCCCGGCCTGGTGAGCCGCACCGTGGACGCCCTGCTCGGCGTCGCGCTGTGAGGCCGACGCCTTGAGAACGGGGTATGGGGCCGGGCGGGGGGGGTTGCCCGGCCGGCGGGCCGGGGGGGCCGGCGCCGGGGCGGGCGCGCGGGGCGCGGCCGCGGCGTCTGTCGGGCCCCG
>NZ_JBHYGR010000032.1:17936-54249 GCF_042738155.1 Kitasatospora sp. NPDC059088
CGGGCCGCCGCGGGGCCGGCGAGGACTACTCGTCCTCGGCCCCCTCCTGGCTCTCCCGGGTCGTGCCCGGCCCCTCCGGCTCGGCCGGCCGCTCGGCCGTCGCGTGCCCGGACACCGGCTTCTCGCCGGTCGGGCCGACGTTCTCCCGGCGGCGCAGGTAGCGCTCGAACTCGCGCGCGATGGCGTCCCCGGAGGCCTCCGGCAGCTCCGCCGTGTCCTGCGCCTCCTCCAGCTGCTGGACGTACTCGGCGACCTCGCTGTCCTCGGCGGCCAGCTGGTCCACGCCCAGCTGCCAGGCCCGGGCGTCCTCGCCCAGCTCGCCCGGCGGGATGCGCAGGTCCAGCAGGTCCTCCAGCTTGTTGAGCAGCGCCAGCGTGGCCTTGGGGTTGGGCGGCTGCGCCACGTAGTGCGGCACCGCGGCCCACAGCGTCACGGCCGGCACCCCGGCGTGGGTGCACGCCTCCTGGAGCACCCCGACGATCCCGGTCGGGCCCTCGTAGCGGCTCTCCTCCAGGTCCAGCCGGCGGGCCAGGTCCGGGTCGGAGGTGACCCCGCTGACCGGCACCGGCCGGCTGTGCGGGGTGTCGCCGAGCAGCGCGCCCAGGATCACCACCAGTTCGACGCCCAGCTCGTGCGCGAAGCCCAGCAGCTCGTTGCAGAACGAGCGCCAGCGCATGCTGGGCTCGATCCCGCGGACCAGCACCACGTCCCTGGTCACCGGCTCGGTCACCCGGACCACCGACAGCCGGGTGGTCGGCCAGGTGATCCGGCGGACACCGCCGTCCAGCCAGACCGTCGGACGGTTGACCTGGAAGTCGTAGTAGTCCTCGGCGTCCAGGGCGGCGATCACCTTGCCGCCCCAGGTCTCGTCCAGGTGGGCCAGGGCCGCGGAGGCGGCGTCGCCCGCGTCGTTCCACCCCTCGAAGGCGCAGACCATCACCGGGTCGATCAACTCGGGAACATCTTCCAGCTCGATCACCCAGCGTCTCCCTCCGGTCGGCGGTCGGACCGGCACCGCCCCGGCTGGCCTGCCGGGGCAACGACGGGCCGGCTGCCGCCTGTCGAACCTCTCGTCTCCCGTGGAACGGCTCGCTCCACGGTCCCTACCTGCCCAGCCTACGGGCTTTGATGCGCATGGCGGCCGGGCACCGGGACAGTCTGGGGGAGCGGACCGCCCCGATCCAGCGGATATCCGGCCCTCGGCGGCTGACGCGGCGTCAGGCGGCCCGGAGCGGACGCACGGTGCCTGACCGGCGACGCTGCGCCACGGGGAGCGGGCCGGGCGCCGCGGCGCGATGATGGGGGCGGGGCGGGCGGAAGGGGCCGACCGATGAACCGATGGCTGTGGATCGGCGCGGGTGCGGGCGCGGCGGCGCTCGCCGGGACCGCGCTGCTGGCGGTGGACCGGGCCGGGCGCCGGCTGCCGGTGGAGCACGTGACCGAGGGCGGGCTGGAACTCGCCCAGTCGCCCGGCGCGGTCTGGGAGGTGCTGACCGACATCGACCTCTACCCGGCCTGGCGTCCGGGCCTCACCCACGTCGAACGGCTGCCCGCCGGGGCCGGCGGGCGCCCGCGCTGGCGCGAGTACGACCGGCACGGGCACACCACCTACGAGGTGGTGGCCAGCGAGGCCCCGCACCGCCTGGTGACCGGCATCGCCGACCCGGACCTGCCCTACGGCGGCACCTGGACGTACCGGCTCACCCCGGCCGGGCCCGGCTGCTCGCTGACTGTCACCGAGCACGGCGAGGTCCGCAAGCCGCTGTACCGGGCCGTCGCGCACTACCTCTCCGGCGAGGACGCCACCGTGCACCGCTACCTGGGCGCCCTGGCCCACCGGATGGCGGCCTGAGTCGGCCCGAGTCGGCCCGAGCAGGGCGGAGCCTAGGAGGGGTCCACCCAGCCGCGCCGGTACGCCGCCCAGTTCTCCGGCGTCGCGGCGAAGTCCACGTACAGCGCGACCCCGAAGTTGGCCCGCCGCGGGTCCTCCCGGCCCAGGCCGAGGCGGACGCCCCGGACGGCCGCCGGGACGGTCTCCGCGTCGCCCCAGTGGCCCCACTTGTCGTCCCAGAAGAACGGCAGGCCGATCAGGAGGTCGACCTGCGGCGGGGTGGCCGCCAGGGCCAGCTCGGTCTGCCGGGCGACGTAGCCGCCGTACAGCGGCTCGGTCGGCATCGAGGTGTCGTAGGTCATCACCGCGATCTGGTCGACCCGGCGGGCGGTCTCCCGGAAGTACGCCTGGTCCCACCACTTGCCGTGGTCGGTGAGCAGGATGCCGGCCGTGTGCAGGCCGGGGACGGGGTCGATCTGCGGGGCCGCCACCGACAGCTTCGCGCCGCGGGCGGCCGTCACCGGGTGGACCAGGTCGAGCAGGGCGAGCCAGCCGGCCGAGCCGGGGCGGATCGGCTCCATGTCGAAGTGCACCCCGTCGAAGCCCTGGTCCAGCACCTGGACCGTGGAGGCGGCGACCCGCTCCCGGGTGGGCGCGTCGTCGAGGTCCAGCGCGTCCCGCTCGGGCTTGACCTCGTCCCCCAGCCAGCCCTGCAGCCGCACCCCCGGCAGTGCCCGGTGGGCGGCCTCGGTGAACCAGCGGGCCTTCGGGTGGACGGCGGGCGGCAGCGAGCCGTCGTGCTCCAGCGGCCCGGTGTGGACGTACAGGTCGCGCACGCCGGTGCCGGCCAGCTGCCGGGCCAGCGCGGCGACGTCGGCGTCGGTCTTGCGGCCGTCCACCCAGGCGTGGCCGAGCCAGACGGCGTCCCGGCCGCGGCTGCGGGCCTCGGCGGCCGGTTCACCCGAGTAGTGCAGCCGGATCGCGATGAACAGCGAGCCCAGCGCGGCGACCGGCACGGCCGCCGCCAGCCCCAGCGCCACCAGGGCGCGGCCCCACCACGGCAGGCCTCTCCAGCGGCGCAGCGGGGCCCCCAGGGCACGCCCGATCCGCCGCGCAACGGTCCCGAACCGGGTCATACGATCGCTCTCCCCTCGCGGTCGAGCGCTCAGGATACGGAATGCACCCGCAGGCCGGGCCGTGGGCCGGATACCCTGGCCACGTGCGGGCCCGAGCAAGCGGGCTCGCAAAGCCGACAGCCGTCGCACCAGGGAGACGCCCCATGGCCACTGCAGCCAACCCGTCCATCACTCAGCAGAGCCGCGCGAACGCGTTGCGTGAAGCGCTCGCCACCCGGGTGGTGGTGGCCGACGGTGCGATGGGCACCATGCTCCAGGCCCAGGACCCGACGCTGGAGGACTTCCAGAACCTGGAGGGCTGCAACGAGGTCCTCAACGTCACCCGGCCGGACATCGTCCGCTCCGTCCACGAGGCCTACTTCGCGGTGGGCGTGGACTGCGTGGAGACCAACACCTTCGGCGCCAACTTCTCCGCCCTGGGCGAGTACGAGATCGCCGAGCGCATCTTCGAGCTGTCCGAGGCCGGCGCCCGGATCGCCCGCGAGGTGGCCGACGCCCACGCCGCCGACGGCCGCACCCGCTGGGTGCTCGGCTCGATCGGCCCCGGCACCAAGCTGCCGACCCTCGGCCACGCCCCGTACGAGACGCTGCGGGACGGCTTCCAGAAGAACGCGGCCGGTCTGATCGCCGGCGGCGCCGACGCGCTGCTGGTGGAGACCAGCCAGGACCTGCTGCAGACCAAGGCCGCGATCCTCGGCTCCAAGCGCGCCCTGGCCGAGGCCGGACTGGACCTCCCGGTGCTGGTGCAGGTGACGGTGGAGACCACCGGCACCATGCTGCTCGGCTCCGAGATCGGTGCCGCGCTCACCGCGCTGGAGCCGCTCGGCGTCGACTACATCGGCCTCAACTGCGCCACCGGCCCGGCCGAGATGAGCGAGCACCTGCGCTACCTGGCCAAGAACGCGAGGATCGGCCTGTCCTGCATGCCGAACGCGGGCCTGCCGGTGCTCGGCAAGGACGGCGCCCACTACCCGCTCTCCCCGGCCGAACTGGCCGACGCCCACGACGTGTTCACCCGGGAGTACGGCCTCTCGCTGGTCGGCGGCTGCTGCGGCACCACCCCCGAGCACCTGCGCCAGGTGGTGGAGAAGGTCCAGGGCCGTCCGGTCGTGCGCCGCGAGCCGCAGCCCGAGCCCTCGGCCTCCTCGCTGTACCAGGCGGTGCCGTTCCGCCAGGACACCTCGTACCTGGCGATCGGCGAGCGCACCAACGCCAACGGCTCGAAGAAGTTCCGCGAGTCGATGCTGGCGGGCGACTGGCAGGCCTGCGTGGAGATCGCCCGGGACCAGATCCGGGACGGCTCCCACCTGCTGGACCTGTGCGTCGACTACGTCGGCCGCGACGGCGTCGCCGACATGAAGGAGATCGCCGGCCGGCTGGCCACCGCCTCGACCCTGCCGATCGTGCTGGACTCCACCGAGCCGGACGTGCTGCGGGCCGGTCTGGAGGCGCTCGGCGGCCGCGCGCTGCTCAACTCGGTCAACTACGAGGACGGCGACGGCCCGGACACCCGGTTCGGCCGGATCGCTTCGCTGGCCCGCGAGCACGGCGCCGGCCTGATCGCGCTGACCATCGACGAGCAGGGCCAGGCCCGCACCGCCGAGACCAAGGTCGCCATCGCCGAGCGGCTGATCGCGCAGCTCACCACCGAGTACGGCATCGACGAGGGCTCGATCCTGGTCGACTGCCTGGCCTTCACCCTGGGCACCGGTCAGGAGGAGTCCCGCCGGGACGGCATCGAGACCATCGAGGCGATCCGCGAGCTCAAGCGCCGCCACCCGGACGTGCAGACCACCCTGGGCCTGTCCAACATCTCCTTCGGCCTCAGCCCGGCCGCCCGCGTGGTGATCAACTCGGTCTTCCTGAACGAGTGCGTCGAGGCCGGACTGGACTCGGCGATCGTGCATGCCTCCAAGATCCTGCCGATGGCCCGGATCCCCGAGGACCAGCGCGAGGTCGCGCTCGACCTGGTCTACGACCGCCGCAGCGAGGGCTACGATCCGCTGCAGAAGCTGCTCCAGCTCTTCGAGGGCGTCTCCTCGGCGTCGGTCAGGGCCTCCAAGGCCGAGGAACTGGCCGCCCTCCCGCTGGAGGAGCGGCTGCAGCGCCGGATCATCGACGGCGAGCGCAACGGCCTGGAGGCCGATCTGGACGAGGCGCTGACGGAGCGTCCGGCGCTGGACATCGTCAACAGCACGCTGCTGGCCGGCATGAAGGTGGTCGGCGAGCTGTTCGGCTCCGGCCAGATGCAGCTGCCGTTCGTGCTCCAGTCCGCCGAGGTGATGAAGACCGCGGTGGCCCACCTGGAGCCGCACATGGAGAAGTCCGACGACGAGGGCAAGGGCACCATCGTGCTGGCCACCGTCAAGGGCGACGTCCACGACATCGGCAAGAACCTGGTCGACATCATCCTGTCCAACAACGGCTACAACGTGGTCAACCTGGGCATCAAGCAGCCGGTTTCGGCGATCCTGGACGCCGCGCAGGAGCACCGGGCGGACGTGATCGGGATGTCCGGGCTGCTGGTGAAGTCCACCGTGATCATGAAGGAGAACCTGGAGGAGCTGAACCAGCGCAAGCTGGCCGCGAGCTTCCCGGTGATCCTCGGCGGCGCCGCCCTGACCCGGGCCTACGTGGAGCAGGACCTGCACGAGATCTACGAGGGCGAGGTCCGCTACGCCCGGGACGCCTTCGAGGGCCTGCGGCTGATGGACGCGCTGATCGCGGTCAAGCGCGGCGTGCCCGGCGCGACCCTGCCGGAGCTCAAGCAGCGCCGGCACGCCAGGGTCGAGGTGGCGGAGCCGGAGCCCGAGGTCAACCTCGGCCAGATCCGCTCCGACGTCGCGCTGGACAACGCGCTGCCCGCCCCGCCGTTCTGGGGCGACCGGATCGTCAAGGGCATCCCCTTCGCCGACTACGCCTCCTGGCTGGACGAGGACGCGCTGTTCAAGGGCCAGTGGGGCCTCAAGGCCGCGCGCAACGGCGACGGCCCGTCCTACGAGGAGCTGGTGGAGACCGAGGGCCGGCCCCGGCTGCGGGGCTGGCTGGACCGGCTGCAGACCGAGGGCTGGCTGGAGGCGGCCGTGGTCTACGGCTACTACCCGGCCAACTCCAAGGGCGACGACCTGATCGTCTTCCACGAGGACGGCACCGAGCGGACCCGCTTCACCTTCCCCCGCCAGCGGCGCGGCCGCCGGCTCTGCCTGGCGGACTTCTTCCGCCCGGAGGAGTCCGGCGAGCGGGACGTGGTCGGCCTCCAGGTGGTCACCATGGGCAACCGGATCTCGGAGGCGGCCAACGAGCTGTTCGCCGGGAACTCCTACCGCGACTACCTGGAGCTGCACGGCCTCTCGGTGCAGCTGGCCGAGGCGCTGGCGGAGTTCTGGCACGCCCGGGTCCGCTTCGAGCTGGGCTTCTCCGGCGAGGACCCGCAGGACGTCAAGGACATGTTCGCGCTCAAGTACCGGGGTGCCCGCTTCTCGCTCGGCTACGGGGCCTGCCCCGAGCTGGAGGACCGCGCCAAGATCGCCGAGCTGCTCAAGCCGGAGCGGATCGGCGTGGTGCTCTCCGAGGAGTTCCAGCTCCACCCCGAGCAGTCCACCGACGCGATCGTGATCCACCACCCCGAGGCGAAGTACTTCAACGCGCGGTAATCCGTACGTCCCTCTCCGTTCGCTCTTTCCGGGCGAAGCGGGCGTATCCTGGATGATCCTGAACGGGCCGGTCCGCTGACCAGCGGGCCGGCCCGTGTCATCCCCGGGACCGTCCTGGGCGCAGCCGGAAGGACTTGCCATGACGACCAGCTCCACCGCCGCCCCGGCGCTCGACCTCGGGCGCGAGCCCGGCCTCCAGGCGGTGCTGCTGGACATGGACGGCACGCTGGTGGACACCGAGGACTTCTGGTGGCAGGCCGAGGTGACGCTCTTCGCCGAGCTGGGCCACCGGCTGGACGAGCAGGACCGGGCGCACGTCGTGGGCGGGCCGATGACCCGGGTGATGGAGTACCTGGTCGCCCGCACCGGGGTGGACATCGCCCCGGCCGACCTGGGGGCGCTGGTCAACCAGCGCTTCGTCGACCTGCTGGCCGGCGGGGTGCCGCTGATGCCGGGGGCCGAGCGGCTGCTCAACACCCTTGCCGCGCACGGCGTTCCGGCCGCGCTGGTGTCCGCCTCGCACCGGCACGTGATCGACATCGTGCTGCGCTCGCTGGGCGCCGAGCGGTTCGCCTTCACCATCGGCGGGGACGAGCTGCCGCGCACCAAGCCGTTCCCCGACCCGTACCTGGAGGCGGCCCGCCGGCTGGGCGCGGAGCCGGCCCGCTGCGTGGTCGTCGAGGACACCCCGACCGGGGTGCGGGCGGGCGAGGCGGCGGGCTGCCCGGTGATCGCGGTGCCCTCGGTGGCGCCGATCGAGGCGGCTCCCGGGCGGCTGGTGGTGCCGTCGCTGGAGCAGGTCGATCTCGAACTGCTGCGGTCGCTGGTCGCTTCGCGGGTGTGATTGTCATCTCATTGCGGCCAGGGTCTACTCGCCGGTAAGCGCCCCGGCCGGGGATCTCCGGGGGAGAAAACGGGCAATGGCTGACAACTCGTCGGGCGCGCCGTGATGCCCTCAACGACCGTGTCCCAAACGTCATCTGCACGGGTATCGGTCGTGCGTGTTCGATATGGCACGCTACTCGGGTTCGCGACACCCCCGAAGGACGCTCCCGTGAAGACTTCAGCTGAACGCCTGGCAGCACTCGGCTGCGCCGGTCTGGTCGCCGTGACGGTGGCCGGTTGCGGATCGGTCACCGACGCCGTCAAGGGGGACAGCGGCGGCAAGGCGATCACCATGGGGACCGTCCAGCTGACCGGCACCCTGGACCCCGCGGTGGTCTACGACTCCGGCTCCTGGCTGGTGCTGCGCAACGCCTTCCAGTCGCTGCTCACCTTCCCGGCCGCGGCCAGCACGCCCTCCCCGGACGCCGCGCAGTCCTGCGACTTCTCCGGCGGCGAGGCCACCGAGTACCACTGCACCCTGCGGCCCGGGTTGAAGTTCTCCAACGGCCACCCGCTGACCGCCGAGGACGTGGTGTTCTCGATCCAGCGGACCAAGAAGATCAACGACCCGAACGGCCCGGCCGGCCTGCTCTCCTCGATCAAGAGCGTGGAGGCCAAGGGTGCCAACGAGGTGGTCTTCCACCTGGCCGCCCCCGACGCCACCCTGCCGGCCAAGCTGGCCTCCCCGGCCGGCGCCATCGTCGACCACCAGGTCTACCCGGCCGACAAGGCGCTGCCCAACGACAAGCAGGTCGGCTCCGGCCCCTACCGCGTGGACTCGGTCGAGGGCATGGCCGACGGCAAGCAGCTGGGCAAGGTCGTCCTGGTCCCCAACGACAAGTACAGCGGCGACGCCAAGCTGCGGAACAACAAGTTCACCGTCCGGTACTTCGACAAGCCCGCCGACCTCAAGGCCGCGCTGGACAAGGGCGACGTCGACGTCACCGACAACAGCCTGGAGCCCAACACCGCCGCCCAGATCCGCTCCGACCAGCAGGGCGGCAAGACCGACCTCCAGGTCGTCGAGGGCGACAGCAACGACACCCGCTCGCTGGTCTTCAACACCAAGGACCCGGTGATGAGCAACGTCGGCGTCCGCCAGGCCGCCGCCGCGCTGCTCGACCGCAAGGCGCTCGCCCGCGACGTCTTCGCCCGCACCGTCCAGCCGCTGTACGCGATGGTCCCGGCCGGCGTCACCGGCCACACCACCGCCTTCTTCGACCGCTGGGGCGACCAGGACGTCGCCAAGGCCAAGAAGGCCCTGGTCGACAACAAGGTCCAGACCCCGGTCAAGCTCACCCTCACCTGGTCCCGCTCGCGGGCCGGCAACGGCGAGGCCGACACCTTGAAGAAGCAGCTGGAGACCGGCGGCCTGTTCCAGGTGACGGTCCAGCAGGAGCCCGACTGGGAAGCCTTCAAGAAGGGCTGGAACGAGGGCAAGTACCAGGCGTACATCGTCGGTTGGTTCGCCGACTACCCGGACCCCGACAACTACATCGCCCCGCTGCTGGTCGACGGCGGCACCTACCACACCGGCTGGGACGACCCGAAGATCAGCCAGAAGCTGATCCCGGACGGCCTCAAGCAGGCCGACCGCAGCGCCGCCTCGGCCTCCTACGCGCAGATCCAGCAGATCGTCGCGGAGAGCGTGCCGCTGATCCCGCTGTACCAGAACAAGGCCTTCTACGCGGCCCGTGCCAACATCACCGGCGTCGAGTCCACCGTCGACACCACCGGCTTCTTCCGCTTCTGGGAGATCAGCCGCAGCGGCAAGTAGCGCGCGACGCACGGCGGCCCGCCCGCTCCCCCCGGTGTCCCGGGGCGGAGCGGGCGGGCCGCCGTCGTGTTCCCGGGCTACAGCGCGCCCGGCCGCACCAGACCGCTCTCGTAGGCGTACACCGCCGCCTGCACCCGGTCGCGCAGCTGGAGCTTGGTCAGCACATGGCCGACGTGGGTCTTCACGGTTGTCTCGCTGACGAACAGCTCGGCCGCGATCTCCGCGTTCGACAGCCCGCGCGCCACCAGCTTCAACACCTCCAACTCCCGCTCGGTCAGCGCGCTCAGCGCCTGCGGCGGCGCCTCCTCGCCCGAGGGCAGCTTGGTGGCGTACATGTCCAGCAGCCGGCGGGTGATGCTCGGGGCCAGCATCGCCGCGCCGTCCGCGACGACCCGGATCGCCTGCACCAGCTCCTCCGCCGGGACGTCCTTGAGCAGGAAGCCGCTGGCGCCGGCGCGCAGCGCCTCCACCACGTACTCGTCCAGGTCGAAGGTGGTCAGCACCAGCACCTTGGCCGGGCCGTCCCGACCCGGGCCGGCGATCCGGCGGGTCGCCTCGACGCCGTCCATCCGCGGCATCCGGATGTCCATCAGCACCACGTCGGGCTGCAGCGCCCGGACCTGGTCCAGCGCCTGCTGACCGTCACCGGCCTCGCCGACCACCACGAGGTCCGATTCGGCCTCCAGGATCATCCGGAAACCGGTGCGCAGCAGCGGCTGGTCGTCGACCAGCAGCACTCGGATCGTCACTAGGACTCCTTGCTCATCGGATCCCCCGTGGGATCGCTCTCGTCCGACGTACGGGCCGGCCCGTCCGCGGTGCGGGCCGGCGGCACCGGCAGCGGGTACGGCGGCGGGGTGCCGCCGAACTCCGGGCAGCTGGCCCGGTGGTCGCACCAGTCGCAGAGCCGGTTGCGGGTGGCCGGGAAGTCCCCGGTGGCCACCGCCTGCGCGATCCGCTCCCACAGGGCCTGCAGCTTGCGCTCCACCGCGAGCAGGTCGGCCTCGTCCGGGTCGTAGCTGACCACGTCCCCGCCGCCGCCCAGGTAGACCAGCTGGAGGCGCTTGGGGATCACGCCCTTCCAGCGCCACACCACCAGTGCGTAGAACTTCATCTGGAACATCGCCTTGCCCTCGAAGTCCCGCGAGGGCGCCCGGCCGGTCTTGTAGTCCACCAGCCGGACCTCACCGGTGGGGGCGACGTCCACCCGGTCGATGTAGCCGCGCAGCAGCAGCCCCGACTCCAGGGCCGTCTCCACGTACAGCTCGCGCTCCACCGGGTGCAGCCGGGTCGGGTCCTCCAGCCGGAACCACTGGCCGACCAGCTTCTCGGCGTCCGCCAGCCAGCCGGTCAGCGCCGCGCCGTCCGGGTCGTCCGGGAACAGCGAGCCCAGCTCCGGGCGCTCGCCCAGCAGCCGCTCCCACTGCGGGCGCAGCAGGCCCAGCGCCCGCTCCGGCGTCCGCTCGGCCGCCGGGCTGTCGAACAGCCGCTCCAGCACCGCGTGCACCAGCGTGCCCCGGGTCGCCGCCGGGCTCGGCGGCTCGGGCAGCCGGTCGATCACCCGCAGCCGGTACAGCAGGGGACAGGTGAGGAAGTCCCCCGCACGGGACGGGGACAGCCCGGTCGGGGGCGCCGCCGGGCGCGCCGGAGCCCCGGCGGCGCTGCTGGTGTCGGTCTGCTGCATGGCTACGACCCTATTGCCCTTTGCTGTCATCCCGCTGCCACCGGGCTGCCGCGCTGCCCCTTCCCGGCAGTCGGCCGGGGGCCGGTCCGGTCCGGGGCCGGTCCAGTGGGTATGAAGCCTGGCAGAGGGGCGCGCGCCGCCGGGTGGCCGCGATCACGTAGCGTGGGCGCACCGGGGCACGACGGCGGACGACCGAAGGGATCACGGTGAGCGACACCAGGGGGCAGCAGACCTCCGACCAGCCACCGCAGGACGGCGGACGCCCCGAGGGGCGCCCGCCGGAGCACGGCGGCGGCCTCCTGATGGGGCGGCCCTTCGGCGTGCCCATCTACGTCACCCCGTCCTGGTTCGTCATCGCCGCGCTGATCACCTGGGTGTTCGGCGGGCAGCTCGGCGACGTGCTGCCCGAACTCGGCAGCGGTGAGCGCTACCTGCTCGCGTTCTTCTTCGCGGTCGCCTTCTACGCCTCCGTCCTGGTGCACGAACTCGCCCACACCCTGGTCGCGCTGCGCTACCGGCTCGGGGTGCGGCGGATCCAGCTGCAGTTCTTCGGCGGCGTCTCCGAGATCGAGAACGAGGCCGGGAGCCCCTGGCGCGAGTTCTGGCTGGCCTTCGTCGGCCCGCTGCTGTCGCTGGTGCTCGGCGGGGTCTTCTACCTCGCGCTGCGCGCCGTCGAACTGTCCAGCGTGCCCGGGGTGCTGCTGACCGGCCTGATGGTCTCCAACCTGGTGGTCGCCGCCTTCAACCTGCTGCCCGGCCTGCCGCTGGACGGCGGCCGGATGCTGCGCGCGGTGGTCTGGGCGATCACCGGCAGGGCGATGACCGGCACCGTGGCGGCCGCCTGGATCGGCCGGGGCCTGGCCGTCGTGGTGCTGTTCGGCCTGCCGCTGGTCAGCGCCTCCCGCGGCGCCGAGCGCACCACCACCGACACCCTGGTGGACGCGGTGCTGGCCGCCGTGCTGGCCGCGATCATCTGGAACGGCGCCACCGGGAGCCTGCGCAACGCCCGGCTCAAGGAGGCGCTGCCCGCCCTGCGGCTGCGCGACCTCGCCCGCCGCACCGTCGAGGTCACCGCCGACACCCCGCTCGGCGAGGCGATGCGCCGGGCCCGCGAGGCCCAGGCCGGCGCGGTCGTGGTGGTGGACGGCCGGGGCGAGCCGATCGCCATCGTCCGGGAGTCCGCGGTACGGGCCGTACCGGAGCACCGCCGCCCCTGGGTGGTCGTCGGCCCGCTCGCCCGCGACCTCGAACCCGGGCTGCGACTGGACGCCGACCTCGGCGGCGAGGACCTGCTGCGGGCCGTCCAGGCCACCCCGGCGGGGGAGTACCTGGTGGTCGAGGCGGACGGCCGGGTCTACGGCGTGGCCGCGCTCAGCGACATCGAACAGCGCCTCACGGCGGCGGTCTCCGGCCGCTGAGCAGGGCCTGGTGAGGCGGGACGCCCCGCTTCCCTTAGGATTGGCCGCATGTCCGAACCGACCGGTGCCGCCCGCCGACGCGGGCCCTTCCAGGTCGGGGACCAGGTCCAGCTGACCGACCCCAAGGGTCGCCACTACACGTTCACGCTCCAGGCCGGGAACCAGTTCCACACCCACAAGGGTGCGTTCCCGCACGACGAGCTGATCGGCGCTCCTGAAGGCACGGTCGTGCGCACCACGGGGAACGTCCCGTACCTCGCGCTGCGCCCCCTGCTCCCCGACTACGTCCTGTCCATGCCCCGCGGCGCCGCCGTGATCTACCCCAAGGACGCGGGGCAGATCCTGGCGATGGCCGACATCTTCGCCGGTGCCCGGGTGATCGAGGCGGGTGTCGGCTCGGGCGCGCTCAGCACGTACCTGCTGCGCGCCGTCGGCGAGCAGGGCCTGCTGGCCTCCTACGAGCGCCGCCAGGACTTCGCGGACATCGCCCAGGGCAACGTGGAGCGCTACTTCGGCGGCCCGCACCCGGCGTGGAAGCTGACCGTCGGCGACCTCCAGGACAACCTGGTCGAGACCGACGTCGACCGCGTCATCCTCGACATGCTGGCCCCCTGGGAGTGCCTGGACGTCGCCTCCCGGGCGCTCGTCCCCGGCGGTCTCATCTGCTGCTACGTGGCCACCACGACGCAGATGTCCAAGACCGTCGAGGCGCTGCGCGACCACGGCACCTTCACCGAGCCACAGGCCTGGGAGACCATGGTCCGCACCTGGCACCTGGAGGGCCTGGCCGTCCGCCCGGACCACCGGATGATCGGCCACACCGGCTTCCTGCTCACCGCCCGCCGCCTGGCGGACGGCGTCGAGCCGCCGCTGCGCCGCCGCCGCCCGGCCAAGGGCGCCTACGGCGAGGACTACGACAACGGGGCGCCCGAGCCGTCCCTCCAGGAGCGCGCCGCGGCCCGCAAGGCGGCCCGCGACACCGACTCCGAGCAGCCCGACCTGGGCTGAGCCCGGCCGGAACAGCAGGGGTGGTGCGAGCATCGCGCTCGCGCCACCCCTTCGTCTTTCGGCCGGCGCGCCCTTCGGCTCCCCGGCCGCCGGCCCGCAGGCTCCGTGTGGGACGATGCTCGCTCACACGCTCCTGGAGCTCTGGAGGGGACGCCGGGTGGAGACCGCGGTCGGGACGACGGCGACGGCCGGACAGCAGACACCGCAGGGCCGCACCCGGCCCGGTCACGCGCGGACCGCACCCTGGCACTGGGCCCTCGCCCTGGCCGGCTGCGGCGCGGTGGTGGCCGCCGCACTCGCCGCCTCCCCGGCGACCGGCACCCCGCTGCCCGCCCGCGGCGGCGCCCCCAAGGCGCTCGCGGCCGGTGCGGCCCCCGATCCGGCCAAGGCCCAACTGCCCATGGACTGCGGCCCGTTCCCGGTCAGGACGGTGCTCAGCGTGCCCGCCGAACTGGGCGACGGCCGTCCCGGTACGGTCGTCGCCGCGCAGTGCGGCACCGACACCGGCACCCCGCCGGACTCCGTCTACCTGCTCGGCTTCGGCCCGGACCAGCGCCCGGTGGTGGTCGCCACCCTGCTGACCGACCGGGAGAACCTCACCCTGAGCCGGCTCACGGTGCGCTCCGACGGCGCCATCACCGGCCGCGCGCAGGGGTATTCGAGCGACGAGGTGCCGCGCTTCCGCCCCGACCTCTCACTCGACCTCACCTGGACGCACCGGGGCGGCGGCTGGGAACGCTCCCAGACCGCCGCCCCGGTCAGCGCGACCTGAACCCTCCGCGCGGCCCGAACCGCTAGTCGGCGTCGGGCCCGTAGACCTCGACCCGGTCGGCGACCCGGCGCACGTGGATGCAGTCGCCGGGGCACTCCTTCGCCGAGTCCACCACGTCCTGAAGGAGCGTCAGCGGCACCGGGGCGGTCTCCCCGGGCTGCTGGCGCAGTTCGTCGTCCTCGCCCTTCACGTACGCGAGTCCGTCGATGTCCAGCTCGAAGACCTCCGGTGCGTACTGGACGCAGATGCCGTCGCCGGTGCACAGATCCTGGTCGATCCACACCTCCAGCTCGTCGGCCGCTGCCGCGTTCTGCTCGGTCACCGACATGGTCCCCTGCCGTTTCTGTCCCGGGTCGCCCCTATTCCGGGGGCAATCCCGCCATTCGTACAACGATCGGACCCACTACCGCGGTCGCGATCGGATATCACTTCGCCCGACGATACATCTGGCCCGCTTTGGGTGGTGCGCGGTGGGTATCCCCTTAGCAGAGGGGAAGCACGCTGGGGCGAAGATCGGACACGCCCGTTCCATCTTTCTTGATCTAGGGGTTTACGGACCCCTGGTCCCAGGTAGGGTCTGGAAGCGTCCAGCTCCCCGGAGGAGGTGAGGACCGTGGCAGCCCACGATGACGACTACAACCGCAGCACCGGCAGGCCCGCTCGTGGTTCCGACGAGGCCGCTCAGGTCTCGTACCTTGAGCAGGAAATCGCCGTACTGCGCCGCAAGCTCGCCGACTCGCCGCGCAATTCGAGAATCCTCGAAGAGCGGATCGTCGAGCTCCAGACCAACCTGGCCGGCGTGACCGCCCAGAACGAACGACTCGCCTCCACCCTGCGCGAGGCCCGCGACCAGATCGTGGCCCTCAAGGAGGAGGTGGACCGGCTGGCACAGCCCCCGGCCGGTTTCGGCACCTTCCTCGAGGCGAACGAGGACGGTACCGCCGACATCTTCACCGGCGGTCGCAAGCTCCGCGTCAACGTCAGCCCGAACGTCGCCCTCGACGAACTGCGGCGCGGCCAGGAAGTGATGCTCAACGAGGCCCTCAACATCGTGGACGCGATGGCCTTCGAGCGCATCGGCGAGATCGTCACCCTCAAGGAGGTCCTCGAGGACGGCGAGCGCGCCCTGGTCATCGGCCACACCGACGAGGAGCGGGTGGTGCGCCTCGCCGAACCGCTGCGGGACATCACCGTCCGGGCGGGGGACGCACTGCTGCTGGAGCCCCGCTCCGGCTACGTGTACGAGGTGGTGCCGAAGTCCGAGGTCGAGGAGCTGGTCCTCGAAGAGGTCCCGGACATCGACTACCGCCAGATCGGCGGCCTGAGCAACCAGATCGAGCTGATCCGCGACGCGGTCGAGCTGCCGTACCTGCACGCCGACCTCTTCAAGGAGTACGAGCTGCGTCCGCCCAAGGGCGTGCTGCTCTACGGCCCGCCCGGCTGCGGCAAGACGCTGATCGCCAAGGCGGTCGCCAACTCGCTGGCCAAGAAGGTCGCCGAGGTCACCGGCCGCCCCCAGGGGAAGAGCTACTTCCTCAACATCAAGGGCCCGGAGCTGCTCAACAAGTACGTGGGCGAGACCGAGCGGCAGATCCGGCTGGTCTTCCAGCGGGCCCGGGAGAAGGCGAGCGAGGGCACGCCCGTCATCGTCTTCTTCGACGAGATGGAGTCCCTGTTCCGCACCCGCGGTTCCGGTGTCAGCTCGGACGTGGAGAACACCATCGTCCCGCAGCTGCTCGCCGAGATCGACGGCGTGGAGGGCCTGGAGAACGTCATCGTCATCGGCGCCTCGAACCGCGAGGACATGATCGACCCGGCGATCCTGCGGCCCGGCCGCCTGGACGTCAAGATCAAGATCGAGCGCCCGGACGCCGAGGCCGCGAAGGACATCTTCTCCAAGTACCTCAAGGACTCGCTGCCGTTCCACCCGGACGACCTCAAGGAGCACGACAGCTCCGTCGGGGCCACGGTGGCGGCGATGATCCAGTCGGTCGTGGAGCGGATGTACTCGGAGACCGAGGAGAACCGCTTCCTGGAGGTCACCTACGCCAACGGTGACAAGGAGGTCCTGTACTTCAAGGACTTCAACTCCGGCGCCATGATCCAGAACATCGTCGACCGGGCGAAGAAGATGGCCATCAAGGACTTCCTCGACCACGGTCAGCGCGGTCTGCGCGTCTCCCACCTGCTCGCCGCCTGCGTGGACGAGTTCAAGGAGAACGAGGACCTGCCGAACACCACCAACCCGGACGACTGGGCCCGCATCTCCGGCAAGAAGGGCGAGCGGATCGTCTTCATCCGCACGCTGGTCACCGGTAAGCAGGGCGCCGAGTCCGGCCGCTCGATCGACACTGTCGCCAACACGGGGCAGTACCTGTAAGCACGCGGTTGTCCGGGCCGGCGACGGTCCCCGGAGCTGTACGCACCCCGTCCGGCTGTGGCGCCTCGCGGCCCCGCAGCCGGACGGCGCGTCTCGGGGCCCGCCGTACGGCACGGAAATAGGCTCGACCCACCGTCCGCGGGCAGATGTCCGGCGCCGGTGTTGTTCAGCGGTACGTCAGCGTGTTCCGCCCGCCGGGGGCGGGGCACCGGGCAAGGAGGGCCGCATGACCGTACGGCGCGTGATGGGCATCGAGACCGAGTACGGGATCTCCGTGCCCGGGCACCCCAACGCCAACGCCATGCTCACCTCGTCCCAGATCGTCAACGCGTACGCGGCGGCGATGCACCGGGCACGGCGGGCCCGCTGGGACTTCGAGGAGGAGAACCCGCTGCGCGACGCGCGGGGCTTCGACCTCGCGCGCGAGGTGGCGGACGCCAGCCAGCTGACCGACGAGGACATCGGCCTCGCCAACGTCATCCTGACCAACGGGGCCCGGTTCTACGTGGACCACGCGCACCCCGAGTACAGCTCGCCCGAGGTGACCAACCCGCGCGACGCCGTGCTCTGGGACAAGGCCGGCGAGCGGATCATGGCGGCCGCCGCGCTGCGGGCGCTGGAACTGCCCAACGGGCAGAACATCCACCTGTACAAGAACAACACCGACAACAAGGGCGCCTCCTACGGCACCCACGAGAACTACCTGATGAAGCGGGCGACGCCGTTCGCCGACATCGTCCGCCACCTCACCCCGTTCTTCGTCTCCCGCCAGGTGGTCACCGGCGCCGGCCGGGTCGGCATCGGCCAGGACGGCTCGGCGAACGGCTTCCAGATCAGCCAGCGGGCGGACTACTTCGAGGTCGAGGTCGGCCTGGAGACCACCCTCAAGCGCCCGATCATCAACACCCGGGACGAACCGCACGCCGACGCCGAGAAGTACCGCCGGCTGCACGTGATCATCGGGGACGCCAACCTCTCCGAGATCTCCACCTACCTCAAGCTGGGCACCACCTCGCTGGTCCTGTCGATGATCGAGGACTCCTTCATCGCCTCCGACCTCGCGATCGACCAACCGGTGCGCACCCTGCACCGGGTCTCCCACGACCCGACGCTCAAGCACCTGATCACCCTGCGCAACGGGCGCAAGCTCACCGCCGTCCAACTCCAGCTGGAGTACTTCGAACTGGCCCGCAAGTACGTCGAGGACCGCTTCGGCACCGACGCCGACGAGCAGACCCTGGACGTGCTGGCCCGCTGGGAGGACGTCCTCGGGCGGCTGGAGCGCGACCCGATGTCGCTCTCCCGGCAACTGGACTGGATCGCCAAGCGGGAGATCCTGGAGGGCTACCGCAGCCGGGACGCCCTGGAGTGGGACAACCCGCGGCTGCACCTGGTGGACCTCCAGTACAGCGACGTGCGGCCCGAGAAGGGCCTCTACAACCGTCTTGTGGCCCGCGGCAGGTTCGAGCGGCTGCTGACCGAGGAAGAGGTCGAACGGGCCGTCTCCAAGCCCCCGGAGGACACCCGGGCGTACTTCCGCGGCCGCTGCCTGGAGCAGTACGCGGAGCACGTCGCGGCGGCCTCCTGGGACTCGGTCATCTTCGACCTGCCGGGCCGGGACTCGCTCCAGCGGGTGCCCACCCTGGAGCCGCTGCGCGGCACCCGCAACCACGTCAAGGAGCTGCTGGACCGCTGCCGTACGGCGGAGGACCTGCTGCGCGTCCTCTCCGGCGGGTAACTTTTCGATCACCACGGGTGAACGTCCGCCGAATGGGAATCATCCGGGGTGGCAGCGGGTGTTGGACAGGGAGCACCACCGGCAAACCGGGAGCGGCAGTCGCACCTTGTGTATAGGGTCGGTGCCAACCGGCAACGACCGACCGACCAAACCGTGCCAGACGATTCGAGCGGGGTGAGGGAAATGGCGAGCAAGGACACCGGCGGCGGCCAGCAGCGGGCAAACCGCTCCTCCGAGGAGGTCGAGGAGCAGGTCGCGGAAACCCAGAATTCCGACGACCTCAAGGAACGCCAGGAAAAGTTGAGCGACGACGTCGACGCGGTGCTCGACGAAATCGACGAAGTGCTCGAGTCGAACGCCGAGGATTTCGTCCGGGGATTCGTGCAGAAGGGCGGGCAATAGCCCGTACCCGGTCATCGGGAATTCACGGTCGTGACCGTCCGGGACGGTCGGGCGGCGCCGTCCGCCCGGCCGTCCCGGCACCGGCCCCTCCACGCGTTGGACGATGATCGTCGGCGGGTAGGGTGCGGGCAATGCGCGCTTCAAGCTACCTGGAAGGAATCGTGTGGAAGCCAACACTCGTGGCACCGGGCGTCTACCGGCTGCCTTCCTGACCCCGGGGTCCTCCTCGTTCCTGGACTTCCTCGCCGAGCACCGGCCGGAGCTGCTGCCCGGCCACCGCGGGCTCCCCGAAGGCTCCGTGGTCGAGGCCCCGCACGGGACCACGATCGTGGCCGCGGTCTTCGACGGCGGCGTGGTGATCGCCGGTGACCGCCGCGCGACCATGGGCAACGTCATCGCCCAGCGTGACATCGAGAAGGTCTTCCCGGCGGACGAGTACAGCGCCGTCGGCATCGCCGGCACCGCCGGCCTCGCGGTCGAGATGGTCCGGCTGTTCCAGCTGGAACTGGAGCACTACGAGAAGATCGAGGGCGCGGTGCTCTCCCTGGAGGGCAAGGCCAACCGGCTCACCACCATGATCCGGGGCAACCTCGGCATGGCGATGCAGGGCCTCGCGGTGGTGCCGATCTTCGCCGGTTACGACCTCGACCTCGGCCGCGGCCGGATCTTCAACTACGACGTCACCGGCGGGCGCTCCGAGGAGCACGGCTTCACCGCCACCGGCTCGGGCTCGGTCTTCGCCCGCGGCTCGCTCAAGAAGCTCTACCGCGACGACCTGACGGCCGAGCAGGCCGCCACCCTGGTCGTCCAGGCGCTCTACGACGCGGCCGACGACGACTCCGCCACCGGCGGCCCGGACCTCGCCCGCAAGATCTTCCCGATCGTCTCGCTGATCACCGCGGACGGCTTCCGCCGGCTCGACAACGCGGAGGTCGCGGCGATCGCGGTCGCCATCACCGACGAGCGCCTGACCCGGCCCAACGGCCCGCAGGCCCCGCTGATCTAGCCATCACCTCACAGGAAAGGGACGACCGCCGGTGTCGACACCGTTCTACGTCTCGCCCCAGCAGGCCATGGCGGACCGCGCGGAGTACGCCCGCAAGGGCATCGCTCGCGGCCGCAGCGTGGTCGTGCTCACCTACGCCGACGGCATCGTCTTCGTCGCCGAGAACACCTCCCGGGCGCTCCACAAGGTCTCCGAGATCTACGACAAGATCGCCTTCGCGGCGGTCGGCCGCTACAACGAGTTCGAGAACCTGCGCATCGGCGGCGTCCGCTACGCCGACTTGCGCGGCTACTCCTACGACCGGGCCGACGTCACCGCCCGCGGCCTGGCCAACGTGTACGCCCAGACCCTGGGCACCATCTTCTCCTCGGTCGGCGAGAAGCCGTACGAGGTCGAGCTGATCGTCGCCGAGGTCGGCCGCACCGCCGACAATGACCAGATCTACCGGCTCACGCCGGACGGCTCGGTCGTCGACGAGAAGAACTACGTCGTGGTCGGCGGCAACGCCGACTCGATCGGCAACTACCTGGGCCAGCGCCACCGCGCCGGACTGAGCCTCACCGAGGCGGTGAAGGTCGCGGTCGACTCGCTCGCCCGCGACCCCAACGGGGGCAGCCCGCGCGCCCTCACCCCGGAACAACTGGAGGTCGCGGTCCTCGACCGCCAGCGGTTCCAGCAGCGCAAGTTCAAGCGGATCCTGGGCAACCAGCTCGGCCGGCTGCTCGACGGGGACCAGTCCGCCGAGTCGGACGACGACGAGAACCCGGCGGCGAGCGCGCCGGAGTAGCAGTGCCTGCGGAGTCCCGTACGGCGGCCGGACCGCCGGCGTACGGGACTCCGGTGCCCCTGCGGCGGCCCAGTCGTCGTGGAGGCGGTTTCGGACAGCTCCGACAGAGAATGGAGTGCTCATGGACCGCCGGATTTTCGGGCTGGAGAACGAGTACGGCGTGACCTGTACGTTCCGCGGGCAGCGTCGGCTGTCGCCGGACGAGGTCGCGCGGTACCTGTTCCGCCGGGTCGTCTCCTGGGGCCGCAGCAGCAACGTGTTCCTGCGCAACGGCGCCCGGCTCTACCTCGACGTCGGCTCCCACCCCGAGTACGCCACCCCCGAGTGCGACGACGTGACCGAGCTGGTCACGCACGACAAGGCGGGCGAGCGGATCCTCGAAGGACTCCTGGTGGACGCCGAACGGCGGCTGCACGAGGAGGGCATCGCGGGGGACGTCTACCTCTTCAAGAACAACACCGACTCGGCCGGCAACTCCTACGGCTGCCACGAGAACTACCTGGTGGCCCGGCACGGCGAGTTCTCCCGGCTGGCCGACGTGCTCATCCCCTTCCTGGTCACCCGCCAGCTGATCTGCGGCGCGGGCAAGGTGCTGCAGACCCCGCGCGGCGCGGTGTTCTGCGTCAGCCAGCGGGCCGAGCACATCTGGGAGGGCGTCAGCTCCGCCACCACCCGCTCCCGCCCGATCATCAACACCAGGGACGAGCCGCACGCGGACGCCGAGCGCTACCGCCGGCTGCACGTGATCGTCGGCGACTCCAACATGTCGGAGACCACCACCCTGCTCAAGGTGGGCTCCACCGACCTGGTGCTGCGGCTGATCGAGGCCGGCGTGGTGATGCGCGACCTCACCCTGGAGAACCCGATCCGGGCGATCCGCGAGGTCAGCCACGACCTCACCGGCACCCACCAGGTGCGCCTGGCCAACGGCCGGGAGGCCAGCGCGCTGGACATCCAGGAGGAGTACTACAGCAAGGCCCTGGAGTTCGCCGACCGCAAGGGCATCAACACCGGCACCATCGCCCAGGTGCTCGAACTGTGGGGCCGCACCCTGGAGGCGGTGCGCACCGAGCGCCTCGACACGGTGGCCACCGAGATCGACTGGATCATGAAGTACAAGCTCATCGAGCGCTACCGCGAGAAGCACGAGATGAGCATGTCCAACCCGCGGGTCGCCCAGATCGACCTCGCGTACCACGACATCCACCGCCGGCGCGGCCTGTTCTACCTGCTCCAGGGCAAGGGCCAGGCGAAGCGGGTGACCACCGACCTCAAGACCTTCGAGGCCAAGTCCGTCCCGCCGCAGACCACCCGGGCCCGGCTGCGCGGGGACTTCATCCGCCGGGCGCAGGAGCAGCGCCGGGACTTCACGGTGGACTGGGTGCACCTCAAGCTGAACGACCAGGCGCAGCGCACCGTGCTGTGCAAGGACCCGTTCCGTTCGGTGGACGAGCGGGTGGAGAAGCTGATCGCCGGCATGTGACCGTCGGCGTGTGACCGACCGCCGTGCCCTCGGCGTTGACCGGCCCCGGTGGTGTCTACCGGGGCCGGACGCATGCCGGGCATACGCTGTCCGTCGAGTCGGGAGAGCCGACTTCGACCGACAGTTAGGACCACCGTGCGCCGCACCGCCGGTTTGCTTCTCACCCTGCCGCTGCTGCTCGCGGTCGCTTGCAGCAGCTCGCCCAAGGCGGCCGGACCGGCGACGCCGTCCACCCCGAGCGCGGCCCCGACGGTGCCGGCGCCGGTGGGCGAGGCCTCCCCGATGCCCACTCTTTCGGGTGGTGGTTTCGGCAGCAAGGCCACCATCACCATCCCCGAGGGCCAGCAGCCCAGCGGCCAGTTCGTGGTGAACACGGTGACGGACGGTGAGCGGTCGACGGTCGGCAAGGGCGACTGGGTGACGGTCAACTACACGGCGAAGGACTGGACCACCGGCAAGGACCTGCCCAGCTCGTACGACGACAACGGCAAGCCCCAGCTCTACCAGGCCGGCAGCGGGCAGCTGGTGCCGGCGCTGGACCAGACCGTGATCGACAAGAAGGTGGGCACCCGGCTGCTGGTGGTGGCCCCGCCGGCGGCCGCCTTCGGCGAGCAGGGCTCCACCCAGCTGGGCGTCAACAAGGGCGACACCGTGGTCTTCGTGCTGGACATCGTGGAGGCGCTGCCGCAGGACTCCACGCTGACCGGCAACATGACCCAGCCCGCCGCGACGCTGCCGCAGGTCAAGGACAACGGGAAGGCACCGGCGGGGATCACCGTCCCGGCCGGGCAGGCCGCCCCCGCCGACCTCCAGCAGGCCGTGCTGATCAAGGGCGAGGGCAAGCAGGTCAAGACCGGGCAGACCCTGATCGTGCAGTACACCGGGGTGCTGTGGGGCAACGGGCAGCAGTTCGACGCCTCCTGGACCCACGGCGGGGCGCAGGCCGTGCAGATCGGCACCGGCAGCGTGATCGAGGGCTGGGACAAGGGGCTGGTGGGGCAGAACGTGGGCAGCCGGGTGCTGCTGGTGGTGCCGCCGGCCCTGGGCTACAAGGACCAGGCCCAGGGGTCGGTGCCGCCGAACTCCACGCTGGTCTTCGTGATCGACATTCTGGAAGCGGTCTAGCGGGCGCTCTAGGAAGTCGCCGGGAGGATTCCGTACGCTTGGGCGGACGCTCGTACAACAAAGCGTCCGTCCTCATCCTGAGCTGTCATACTGCCCTCGCACTGTGGCAGGCGCCGCCCGGCGCCGGGGTCCGGGGCGGACGGGTACGGCGGCAGGCCGGCGCTCACCACGCCGGGCGCAGACCTGGAAGACCTCGTGGCGAGATGGATGGGGAGTCATGACTGAGAAGACGCCGAGCCCGGGCGCGGCCGGCACCGCGGCGAACGACGGCTCTGCGGGTGACCCGGCCGCCTCCCGCCCGGGAGGGCAGGCCACGGCGGACCGTGAGTCGATCGTCGTGCCCCCGGCGATCCTCGCGCAGCAGGCGGGCTGGGCGCAGCCCGGTGACAAGCCGCGCGCGGCCGGACCCAAGTCGGACGACGACGAGGCCCCGCAGATCTTCGCCAGCAACGTGCGCAAGGCCGACAGCTCGGAGGCGGGGTACGACGAGAACCCGCCCGGCGTCGGCAAGCTGGGCGTGATCCTCGGCACGGTGCTCGCCGTGCTGCTGGTCGGCAGCGGCATCACGCTGTACATGGTGAACAAGGACTCGTCGAAGGACACCGCCTCGGCCGCCCAGCCGGACGCGACGAAGTCCGCGCCGCCCACGCCGACCGCCGAGCCGGTGCCGCCGATCAAGGACAGCGCCAAGGTGCTGCCGACCGTCACCGGTGACTTCGGCAAGAAGGCCGAGATCCAGGTGCCGGGCGAGGCCTCCGACGGCTCCTTCGTGGTGAAGGTGCTGTCCGAGGGCAACGGCCCCAAGGTGGACAAGAACTCCTGGACCTCGGTGGACTACACCGCCAAGGACTGGAACACCGGCAAGGACATCCCGAGCTCGTACGACGACAAGGGCAAGCCGCAGATCTTCCAGGCCGGCACCGACGCGCTGATCCCCGCGCTGGACCAGGCCGTGATGGGGAAGAAGGCCGGCAGCCGACTGCTGGTGGTGGCCCCGCCGGCGGCCGGCTTCGGCTCCCAGGGCAAGCCGGACATGTCGATCGGCCCGAAGGACAACCTGATCTTCGTGATCGACGTCCGCAACGCCAACGCGCCCGACGCGGTGGTCAGCGGCACCGTCACCCCGCCGCCGGCCGACTTCCCGCAGGTCAAGGACAACGGCAAGAAGCCGGCCGACATCACCCCGGTGGCCGGGGCCAAGGACCCGACCGAGCTGAAGACCCACGTCCTGATCAAGGGCACCGGGCCGGCGGTGGAGAAGGGCGAGAAGGTCGTCGTCCAGTACACCGGCGCGCTGGCCAAGGACGGCAAGGTCTTCGACTCCTCGCTCAGCAAGGGCCAGGCGTTCTCCTTCGCGGTCGGCGGCGGCCAGGTCATCCAGGGCTGGGACCAGGGGCTGACGGGCCAGACCGTCGGCAGCCGGGTCGAGCTGGTGATCCCGGCCTCGCTGGGCTACGGCGACAAGGGCCAGGGCGACATCCCGCCCGGTGCGACCCTGGTCTTCGTGGTGGACATCCTGGACGCCGGTCAGGGCTGATCGACTTTTCGGGGACAATGGTGCGCGTGTGACCTTCGGGTGCGGCCGCGTGGCCGCGTCCCGGCGGGCGGCGGGCGCCCGTACCGTGGTCCGGACGGACCGCGGCACGGGTGTCCGCCGCTTGGTCGTGTAGGGAATTTGGGAACGTGAGAAGAGGGACCATGGCTGTGAACCTGAACGAGAAGCCCGAGATCGACTTCCCGATCGGCGACGCCCCGACCGAGCTGCAGATCCGCGACATCGTCGTCGGTGACGGCGAGGAGGCCAAGCCGGGTCAGAACGTCAGCGTCCGCTACGTCGGCGTGACCTTCGAGACCGGCGAGGAGTTCGACGCGAGCTGGAACCGGAGCCCCAACGAGTTCCGCTTCCCGCTGGGCGGCGGCCGGGTCATCAAGGGCTGGGACCAGGGCGTCAAGGGCATGAAGGTCGGCGGCCGTCGCGAGCTGACCATCCCGTCGCACCTGGCGTACGGCAACCAGTCGCCGTCGCCGCTCATCCCGGCGGGTTCGACCCTGATCTTCGTGGTCGACCTGCTGGCCGTCTGAGCCTGCTGTGACCTCGGGCCGGACCCCTTCGGGGGCCCGGCCCGAGGCCGTTCCCGGGCCCGGACGGCGGCTCCCGGGGACCGGCCGCGGGACGCGGCTTTTGCAGTGCGTACCGCTACCGGTACGGTCGGTCCCGCCGGGTGGGGATCGCCCGGTTGGCGCACCCCGCGCGCGGCGCGGCACACCGGAAGGGTCAGCGATGGCGATCGCCAAGGCAGAGCGGCTGATGAATCTCGCCCTGTGCCTGATGAACACCAGACGTCCGCTCTCCAAGAAGGAGCTGCGGGAATCCATCGAGGCCTACCGCGAAGCCTGGCAGAACAGCAGCGAGGACGCCTTCAACCGGATGTTCGAGCGGGACAAGGACGACCTGCGCGAGCTCGGCCTGGTGATCGACGTCGACGAGAGCACGCTGGACGGTGAGCTGGGCTACCTCGCCCGCGCCGACCGCAACCGGCTGCCGGAGATCGCGCTGGACGCCGAGGAGGCGGCCGCGCTGACCCTGGCCGCCCGGGTCTGGCAGCAGGCCAAGATGTCCGGCGCGGCCAGCGGCGCGCTGCAGAAGCTGCGCGCGGCCGGGGTGCCGTTCACCGAGGCCGAGGGCCGGACCGCCCTGGAGCCGCGCATCCCCGCCCGGGAGGCCGCGTTCGAGCCGCTGCTCACCGCCGCCCGGGACCGCCGCCCGGTCACCTTCGAGTACCGCAAGGCCGGTGCCGCGGCCGTCGAGCAGCGCAGCGTCGAGCCGTGGGCGCTGGAGTGCTGGCGCGGGCACTGGTACCTGGCCGGGTACGACCGGGACCGCGGCGACGCCCGGGTGTTCCGGCTCAGCCGGATCACCGGCAGGGTGAAGGCCAGGAGCGGGGCGTTCCTGGGCACCGTGCCCGAGCACGTGGACGTCCGGGCCACCGTGGCCAAGTTCGCCGGTGAGGGGGCCACCGCCACCGCGACCGTCCGGGTCCGCCGGGGCGCGGGCTTCCCGCTGCGCACCAAGGCGCTCGGCAGCACCCGGGTCGACGAGGTCTGGGACGAGCTGGAGATCCCGTACGGCAACGGGCTGGGCGCCGACCTCGCGGAGTTCGGGCCCGACGTGCTGGTGCTCGGCCCGGAGGAGCTGCGGGCGGATGTCATCGACCGGCTGCGGGCGGTCGCGGGGCTGGACACGGAGGACGTTCGGGCATGAGCAATGCGATCGACCAGACGCGACGGATGCTGTCGCTGGTCACCTACCTGCGCGAGCGGCCCGGGGCCGAGGTCGCCGAGGTGGCGCGCGCGTTCGGGATCAGCGAGCGCGAGCTGATCGCGGACCTCAACGTGCTGCCGATGTGCGGCACCAGCTTCCGCGGCGGTGACCTGCTCGACATCGACACCGACGGCGAGCGGATCTGGTGGCACAACGTCGACGACGTGGCCCAGCCGCTGCGGCTGGCCGCCGACGAGGCGACCGCGCTGCTGGTGGCCGCCCGGGCGGTGGCCGGGCTGCCCGGTCTGCGGGCCGGGGACCGGGAGGCCCTCACCCGGGCCGTCGCCAAGATCGAGAACGCCGCGGGGGAGAGCGCCGAGGGCAGCGCCCGGGTCGGCGTGACCTTCGAGGCCGAGAGCCACGTCTTCGCCGACATCGACCGCGCGCTCAGCGAGGGCCGCCGGCTCTGGCTGCGCTACTACTCGCACGGGCGCGGCGGGATGACCGAGCGCGAGGTCGACCCGATCCGGCTGCTCACCGAGGGCCACACCTACCTGGAAGCCTGGTGCCGCACCTCGGAGGACCACCGGATGTTCCGGCTGGACCGGGTCGCCGAGATCCGCGTCCTGGACGTCCCGGCCGACCCGCCCCGGCGCGAGCCGCGCGACCTCAGCGGCGGGCTGGTCAACCCGGCCGCCGACGACCCGGAGGTGGTGGTCGAGGTCTCCTCCGGCGGCCGCTGGGTCGCCGAGTACTACACCCACGACCGGGCCGAGGAACTGCCCGACGGGGGGCTGCGGATCACCCTGCGCAGCGCCGACCCCTCCCAGCTGCGCCCGCTGGCGCTGCGGCTGGGCCGGGACGGCCGGATCGTCTCGCCGCCCGAGCCGGCCGAGCAGGCGCGCTCGGCCGCGCGGGAGGCGCTGGCCGCCTACGGGGAGGGGCGGGACTGAGCGGTGGAGCCCGGGACGAGATTCAAGGTGTACTGCTCGCAGTGCCGGGAGAAGGTCGAGCTCCCGGCCGAGGAGTTCCGGCTGACCCTCGGCCGGACTCCCGCGCAGGCGCACTACAGCTTCGGCTGCCCGCTCTGCGGGGCGGCGGTCCGCAAACCGGCCGGCGAGAAGATCGTCGAGGCGCTCACCGCGGCCGGGGTGCGCACCATGCGGCTCGTCCCGGCGGAGGGGTGACCCCCGTATAGGGTGGGGCGCATGTCCTGGATGCTCGTCGCCGCCGTCCTGCTCGCCACCGCGGGCCTGCTGGTCCTCGGGGTCCTCGCGATCCGGCTCTGGCTGGACGTGCGGGCGCTGGCCAAGGGCGTGGACGCGGCGTCCCGGGCGCTGGCCGAGGCGGCGGGGGAGCTGGCCGAGGCCGTTCCCGCCCGATAGCACGGCCGGGTCATCGGCGGTACGGGGGCTGCTGTCCTGAGGTGAGGCCGGGTTACGCTCTCAGTGGCTCCAGTCCTGCCGGTCGGGGCCGCTGTCCTGTTCGGGCGGCCGTCGTCGGGGCGTCATCCGCAGCGGTTACCATCCGCGGCGGGCGGCCTGTCGGGCCGCGGATGCTGAAGGTGGTCGGCGCATGCGCTTCTCGATGACCGCGATCGTGGTGGTCGTGGTGGTGGCCGTCGTGCTGTTCGGGGCCAAGCGGCTGCCCGACCTGGCGCGCTCGCTGGGGCAGTCGCTGCGGATCCTCAAGAGCGAGGCCAGGGCGATGCGCTCGGAGGAGGAGCCGGAGGGCAGTGCGTCGGCCGTCCGGCCGTCCGCGCCGCCGCAGGTCTCGGCGCAGGGCTCGGCGCAGCCGGAGGCCCGGATCGTCGAGCCGGCGCCCGGCGCCCCGGGTGTGCCCGGCGGCGAGCGCCCGCACTGAGCGCGGCGCGCGTGACGTACCCGAGGTACGCGGCACGGGTGCCGCGAGCGACCACGGAGGCCCGTCGACCGGCGGGCCTCGACGCACGAGTTGAGGACCGGGGTTGAGCAAGCTCTCCAAGGCGCCGCAGAAGGCGCCCAAGGATCCTGAGGGGCGGATGGCCCTCGCCGATCACCTGCGGGAACTGCGCAACCGCGTGGTCAAGTCGGTCCTGGCGATCCTGGTGATCACCGTCATCGCGGCGATCTACCACAAGCAGATCGAGGACTTCCTGCTGCAGCCGCTGCCGCGCTGCACCGTGGAGACCGCCGGGCAGTACCACGGCAAGTGCGCCCAGGTCTCCAACATCGGTCTGACCGCCGGTTTCACCTGGATGTTGAAGGTCTCGCTGACGGCCGGCGTGGTCGGGACCGTGCCGATCTGGCTGTACCAGGTGTGGGCCTTCGTGGCGCCCGGTCTGCACAGGCACGAGAAGAAGTACGCGGTCGTCTTCATGCTCTGCGGGGCGCCGCTGTTCCTGGCCGGTGTGGCCGTGGCGATCCTGGTGCTGCCGACCACGGTCGACGTGCTGATCTCGTTCACCCCGAACAACACCACGCCGATCCTGCCGCCCGAGGACTACCTCGACATCGCGACCCGGATGGTGCTGGTCTTCGGCCTCGCCTTCGAGTTCCCGCTGCTGCTGGTGATGATGAACCAGGTCGGGATGGTCACCGGCAAGCGGCTGCTCGGCTGGTGGCGCGGCATGGTCATGGGCATCACGGTGTTCGCGGCCTTCGCGACGCCGAGCGCCGACCCGCTGAGCATGCTGGCGCTGGCCGCGCCGATCTGGGCGCTGTACTTCATCGCGGTGGGCATCTCGATCATGAACGACCGGCGCAAGCGCCGGAACGACCCGGACGCCGAGCTGGACGACGAGGAGGCCTCCGAGGTGGACCTCTCGGTGCAGCCGGTGGCGGGTACGGAGACGGTCGAGGCCTCGGCGACGCCGGCGGCGGGCGCCGCTCCGGTGCCGGGCGCACGGCGGGAGCAGATGGACGACATCACCTGAGCCGGTGAGTGATCGGGCCGCGGCCCCGGTTCCCGCTTCGTGCGGGGGCCGGGGCCGTCCGCCGTTCCGGGGACTCTCCGGGGAAGGGCAGGGGACTCTTGGCAGAGCAGATGGCATGTGACATATTACTGGCGTGCTGAAGACCTGGACACCTCCACTGGACGTCGTCGTGGTCGGCGCCGGAGTCGTCGGCGCCGCCTGTGCCTACTACGCCGCCCGGGCCGGACTCGCCGTCGCCGTCGTCGACCGCGGGCCGGTCGCCGGTGGCACCACCGGGGCGGGCGAGGGCAACCTGCTGGTCTCCGACAAGGAACCCGGGCCCGAACTCGACCTCGCCCTGCTCAGCACCCGGCTCTGGCGCGAACTCGCCGAACAGCTCGGCCCGGCCGTGGAGTACGAGCCCAAGGGCGGCGTCGTGGTCTCCTCGACCGAGGCCGGACAGCAGGCGCTGCGGGCCTTCGCCGCCGGGCAGGCCGCGGCCGGGGTGAGCGCCGAGGAGGTTCCGGCCGAGCGGCTGCGCGAGCTGGAGCCGCACCTCGCCCCCGGGCTCGCGGGCGGCTACCACTACCCCCAGGACGCCCAGGTGCAGCCCGCGCTCGCCGCCGCCCAGCTGCTGCGCGAGGCCCGCCGGGCGGGCGCCGAACTGATCACCGGGGAGGACGTGACGGCCGTGGAGCGCGGCCCGGACGGCGCGGTGCGCGGCGTACGGACCACCCGGCGCCGACTGGCCGCCCCCGCGGTGGTCAACGCCGCCGGCACCTGGGGCGGCGAACTGGCCGCGCTGGCGGGGGTGCACCTGCCGGTGCTGCCCCGGCGCGGGTTCGTCCTGGTCACCGAGCCGTTGCCCAGGATCGTCCGGCACAAGGTCTACGCCGCCGACTACGTGGCGGACGTGGCCAGCGGCTCGGCCGGGTTGCAGACCTCCGCCGTGGTCGAGGGGACCCCGGGCGGACCGGTGCTGATCGGCGCCAGCCGGGAGCGGGTCGGCTTCGACCGGACCCTCTCCCAGGAGGTGCTGCGCCGGCTCGCCGTCCAGGCCGCGGAGCTGTTCCCGGTGCTCGCGGACGTCACGGTGATGCGCGTCTACCGGGGCTTCCGCCCCTACCTGCCGGACCACCTGCCCGCGATCGGCGAGGACCCCCGGGTGCCGGGGCTCTACCACGCCTGCGGGCACGAGGGGGCCGGGATCGGGCTGGCGCCCGCCACCGGGCTGCTGATCGCCGAGCAACTGACCGGCAAGCGGCCGGAGCTGGACCTCGCGCCGTTCCGGGCCGACCGGTTCCCGGCGGGGTGACGGGCGTGGGCGGGGTGGCGGGCGTGGGTGTCGGTGTGGGCCGGGCCGTGGACGGATCGGATCGGATGAGCTGGACGACGGAATGGAGAAGCCGGTGACGCGTCGCCGAACCCCTGCCGGGCTGGTCGGGGCCGACCCCGGGCCCGGGCACCTGATCGAGTTCGACGGGCGGGCCGTCCGCGCCCTGCCCGGGCAGTCGATCGCCGCCGCGCTCTGGGCCGACGGCGTGCTCGCCTGGCGCACCACCCGGACCGGCGGGCGGCCGCGCGGGGCGTTCTGCGGGATCGGCGCCTGCTTCGACTGCCTGGCCACCGTGGACGGCCGGGCCAACCAGCGGCTGTGCCTGCTGCCCGCCGAGCCCGGCACCGTCGTCACCAGTCAGGAGGGCCACGGTCGTGCCGATCTCGCCGTCTGAGCGTTCCGAGTCGTCCGAGGGCTCGGGGTCGGCCGGGCGCTCCGGGTCGGCCTACGACCTCGCCGTGGTGGGGGCCGGGCCGGCCGGGCTGGCCGCCGCCGTGACCGCCGCCGACCTCGGGCTGCGCTGCGTCCTGCTGGACGGCGCGGACCGGCCCGGCGGGCAGTACTACCGGCACCCGGCGCCCGGACTGGGCGCGAGCCGCCCGGACCGCCTGCACCACCGCTGGCCGGTGTACGCCGGGCTGGCCGCGCGGCTCGAAGCCCACCCGCGGGCCGACTTCCGCGGCGGGCACCAGGTGTGGGCGCTGGAGCGGACCGCCGACGGCTTCGCCCTGCACGTCACCCGCGGCCCGCAGGCCGCCGACCGGGCCACCCTCCGGGCCGGGGCGGTGCTGCTCGCCACCGGCGCGTACGAGCGCCAACTGCCCTTCCCCGGCTGGACGCTGCCCGGGGTGGTCACCGCGGGCGGCGCCCAGGCCATGCTCAAGGCCGGGCTGGTGCTGCCCGGCCGGCGGATCGTGGTGGCCGGCAGCGGACCGCTGCTGCTCGCCGCGGCCTCCTCGCTGGTCGCCGCCGGGGCGGAGGTCCCGGCGGTGGTCGAGGCGAGCGGCTACCTCGGGTACGCCCGGCGCCCCGGCGTGCTGGCGGCCGTCCCCGCCAAGCTCGTCGAGGGCGCCGGGCACGGCGGCGGGGGGGGGGGGGGGGGCGGGGGGGGGCGGGGGGGCCGGCCCCCCGGGGCCCCCCCCCGCCCGCGGGGGGGGGGGGCGCCCCCCCCCCCCCCGCGGGCGGGGGCCCCGGGCCACGGCGGCGCGCTGCTGCGGCACGGCGTACGGCTGCGGCCGCGCAGCGCGGTGGTCGAGGCGCACGGGACGGACCGGGTCGCCGGCGTCACCGTGGCCCGGCTGGACGCCGACTGGCGGCCGCTGCCCGGCACCGAGCGGCGGATCGCCTGCGACGCGCTCGCCGTCGGCCACGGGCTGCTGCCGCAGATCGACCTGGCCACCGAACTCGGCGCGGACACCCTCGCCGGGCCGGACGGCGCGGTCGCGCTGCGGGTCGACGCCAGGCTGCGCACCTCCGTCCCGGGCCTGTGGTCCGCGGGGGAGACCAACGGCGTCGGCGGTGCGGACCTCGCGCTCGCCGAGGGGGAGCTGGCCGCGTACGCGGTCGCCGGGGTGCTGCCCGGGCGGGCGCTGCTGGGCCGCCGGGCCCGGCTACGGGAGTTCGCCGCGCTGATGGCGGCGGCCCACCGGCCCGGGCCCGGCTGGACCGGGTGGCTGCGGCCGGACACCGACGTGTGCCGGTGCGAGGAGGTGCCGGTCGCGCGGATCGCGGAAGCGGTGGAGGAGTTGGGCGCGGGCGATCCCCGGACCGTCAAGCTGCTCACCCGGGCGGGGATGGGCTGGTGCCAGGGGCGGATGTGCGGTCCGGCCGTGGCCTGCCTGTCCGGCGCTGCGGAGCCGGGGGCGGACCGGCGGCCGATGGCCTGCCCGGTGCCGCTCTCGCAGCTGGCGGCCGGCCCGGGGGAGTAGGCCGGGCCCGATCCGTCGGAACGTCTGGGGCGGGGACCCTTGTCTCCGGCCTGTCACTGTTAATAAAATGTCACACCTCACCAAGGAGCCCAACGTGTCCATCACCCCGCACGACACCACCCGCCCCTGGCGCGGCATCATGGTCGCCACCACGATCCCGCTGCGCCCGGACCTCTCCGTCGACTACGACGCCTACGCCGAGCACGTCCGCTGGCTGATCGAGTCCGGTTGCGACGGCGTCGTCCCGAACGGCTCGCTGGGCGAGTACCAGACGCTCACCGCCGAGGAGCGCACCCGGATCGTCGAGGTCGCGGTCGAGGCGGCCGGCGACGGCGCCCGGGTCATGCCCGGGGTCGCCGCCTACGGCAGCGCCGAGTCCCGCCGCTGGGCCGAGCAGGCCGCCGAGGCCGGCGCCGGCTCCGTCCTGCTGCTGCCGCCCAACGCCTACCGGGCCGACCACGCCTCGGTGCGGGCGCACTACGCGGAGGTCGCCCGGGCCGGGCTGCCGGTCGTCGCGTACAACAACCCGATCGACACCAAGGTCGACCTGGTGCCCGCGCTGCTCGCCCAACTGCACGGCGCGGGCTCGATCGTGGCGGTCAAGGAGTTCAGCGGGGACGTCCGCAGGGCCTACGAGATCGCCGAGCTGGCGCCCGGGCTGGACCTGCTGATCGGCGCCGACGACGTGCTGCTGGAGCTGGCGCTGGCCGGGGCCGTCGGCTGGATCGCCGGGTACCCGAACGCGCTGCCCGAGGCGTCCGCGGCGCTGTACCGCGCGGCCGTCGGGCACGACCTGGAGACCGCGCTGCCGCTCTACAAGTCGCTGCACTCGCTGCTGCGTTGGGACTCCAGGACCGAGTTCGTCCAGGCCATCAAGCTGTCCATGGACATCGCCGGACGCCCCGGCGGGCCGGTCCGGGCGCCGCGGCAGCCGCTGGAGCCGGAGATCGAGGCGGCCGTGCGCGCGGCCACCGAGAAGGCCCTCGCGGAGGGTCTGGCGTAGGGCCTGCCCGACACGGGCCGGCACCACCGGCACCACTGGTACTACCGGCACCACCCGTCGTACGGCCGGCTGTGCGGGCAGCCGGCCTCAACCAACCGCTTCGTCAGAGGAGTTGTGCGGAATGCGCAGCCGTCACGTGTTCCACGCCGTCGACTCGCACACCGAGGGCATGCCGACCCGGGTGATCACCGGGGGCTTCGGCGTCATCCCCGGCGCCACCATGGCCGAACGCCGGGTGCACTTCCAGCAGCACCTGGACCACTTCCGCACCCTGCTGATGTACGAGCCGCGCGGGCACGCCGCGATGAGCGGCGCGATCCTCCAGCCGCCGACCCGGCCGGACGCCGATTTCGGGGTGCTCTACATCGAGGTCTCCGGGCTGCTGCCGATGTGCGGGCACGGCACCATCGGCGTCGCCACCGTGCTGGTCGAGACCGGGATGGTGCCGGTGGTCGAGCCGGTCACCACGGTACGGCTGGACACCCCCGCCGGACTGGTGGTCGCCGAGGTGCGGGTGGAGGGCGGCGCGGCCAAGGCCGTCACCATCCGCAACGTCGCCTCGTACTCCGTCGCGCTGGACCGCAAGATCGAGGTGCCCGGCCACGGCACCATCGGCTACGACCTCGCGTACGGGGGCAACTTCTACGCCATCCTGCCGCTCGCCGAGTTCGGGCTGCCGTTCGACCGCGAGCGCAAGCAGGACATCCTGGACGCCGGCCTGGCCCTGATGGACGCGATCAACGCGAGCCCCGACCGGCCGGTGCACCCGGAGGACCCCTCCATCCACAGCTGCCACCACGTCCAGCTGCTCGCCCCCGGCTCCACCGCCGAGCACTCCCGGCACGCGATGGCCATCCACCCCGGCTGGTTCGACCGATCGCCCTGCGGCACCGGCACCTCGGCCCGGATGGCCCAGCTGCACGCGCGCGGCGAACTCCCGCTGGGGCGGGACTTCCGCAACGACTCCTTCATCGGGACCACCTTCACCGGGCGGCTGGTCGAGGAGACCGAGGTGGCCGGGCGGCCGGCCGTGGTGCCCACCGTGACCGGGCGGGCCTGGATCACCGGCACCGCCCAGTACTTCCTCGACCCGGACGACCCGTTCCCGGCGGGCTTCCTGCTCTGACGCTCCCTCCCGAACGCGCTTTGAAGGGCTGCTAGTTGTGACCATCACCTCGTACAACCCCGCCGACCCGACCGACCTGGTGGTCGCCGTCGAGGCACCCGGCGCCGAGGCCGTGCGGGCCGCCGTCGGGCGGGCCCGGGCGGCCCAGGGCGGCTGGCTGGCGGCCGGTGCCGGCGCCCGCTCGGCCGCGCTGGGCCGGATCGCCGAGGCGGTCGAGGCGCACGCCGAGGAACTCGCCGCGCTGATCGTGCGCGAGGTCGGCAAGCCGCTCGCCGAGGCGCGGGGGGAGGTCGCCCGGACGGCGGCGATCTGGCGCTACTACGCCCAGGCGCCGTACGAGCCGTCCGGCGCGGTGCACGAGACCGCCGCCGGGCCGGGCCTGCTGTTCACCCGGCGCCGCCCGCACGGGGTGGCCGGGCTGATCGCGCCGTGGAACTTCCCGCTGGCGATCCCGAGTTGGAAGGCCGCTCCGGCGCTGGCGGTCGGCAACACGGCGGTGCTCAAGCCCGCGCCGGAGGCGACGGCGTGCGCGCTGCGGCTGGCCGAGCTGGCCGCGGCCGTGCTGCCCCCGGACGTGCTCGCGGTGCTGCCCGGCGGCGCGGAGGAGGGGGCGGCGCTGGTCGCGGCGGCGGACGTGGTCTCCTTCACCGGCTCCACCGGCGTCGGCCGGGCCGTGGTCCTGGCCGCCACCGGGCGCGGGGTGCCGGTGCAGGCCGAACTCGGCGGCCTGAACGCGGCGTTGGTGCTGCCGGACGCGGACGTGGAACTGGCCGCCGGGCACATCGCGGCCGCGATCGCCGGGTACGCCGGACAGAAGTGCACGGCGACCAGCCGGGTGATCGCGGTCGGGACGGCGTACGAGCCGCTGCGCGAGGCCCTGGTCAAGGCGCTGGCGGCGGTGGACGACACGGTCTGCGGGCCGGTGATCGGCGCCGACGCGCGGGAGCGGCTGGTGGCGGCGGTCGAGTCGGCCGTCGCGGACGGGGCGAGCGTGCTGGTCGGCGGGGGCGCGCCCGACCGGGCCGGCTGGTACGTCGAGCCGACCCTGCTCGCCGACGTCCCCCCGCAACACCCGCTGGCGCGCGAGGAGTTCTTCGGACCGGTCGCGGTGCTGCACGCGGCGGCCGACCTGGACGCGGCCGTCGCGCTCGCCAACGACACTCCGCACAGCCTGGCCACCTCGGTGCACACCCGGAGCCTGGACGCGGCGCTGGCCGTCGCCGACCGGCTGGACGCGGGCATGATCCGGGTCAACGCCCCGTCCAGCGGCGTCGACTTCCACCTGCCGTTCGGGGGGACCAAGGGCGCGGCCCACGGGGAGCGCGAACAGGGCCGGGCGGCACTGGAGTTCTACGCCGTCGGCCGGACGGTCAGCGTGCTGCCGGGCGGGGGGCTGTGATGCCGGGCAGGGCAGCGGGGACGGGCTCGGGGACGGGGACAGGGGTCGGGACGGCGCCGGGTGCGGGGCCGGGGCCGGTGCTGTGCGTCCGTACGGTCGACTACCACACGGCCGGCGAGCCGTTCCGGATCGTGCTGGACGGCGTGCCCCCGATCCCCGGCGACAGCGTCGCCGAGCGGCGGGGCCGCCCGTTCCGGCCGGGCGGCGGCCGCACCCCCCCCGCGCGCGGCGGGGAGGGGCCGGGCCGGGGGAGGGGCGTGAAGCAGCCCGGCGTGGCCGCC